>JAHBYM010000062.1 GCA_019635975.1 Parvibaculum sp.
GCGAGGCACCACTTGGCCATGATCGAGCCGCCGCGCGAGACGATGCCGGTGACGCGCTTCGCGGTGAGCGGCACATAAGCGAGGCGCACGCCCGCATGGATGGTGAAATAATCGACACCCTGCTCGGCCTGTTCGATCAACGTGTCGCGGTAAACCTCCCAGGTGAGGTTCTCGGCGATGCCGTCGACCTTTTCGAGCGCCTGATAGATCGGCACGGTGCCGATGGGAACCGGCGAATTGCGGATGATCCATTCGCGCGTGTTGTGGATGTTGCGGCCCGTCGAGAGGTCCATGACATTGTCGGCGCCCCAGCGGATCGCCCAGACCATCTTGTCGACTTCTTCGGCGACCGAGGACGCGACCGCCGAATTGCCGATATTGGCGTTGATCTTCACCAGGAAATTGCGGCCGATGATCATCGGCTCCAATTCCGGGTGGTTGATGTTTGCCGGTATGATGGCGCGGCCGGCGGCGACTTCGGCGCGCACGAATTCGGGCGTGATGAATTCGGGGATCGCGGCGCCGAAGCTTTCGCCTTCGGCAAGCTTGTGCGCGGCGTTTTCGAGCGCGGCCTTGCGGCCGATATTTTCCCGTTCGGCGATGTAAGCCATTTCGGCGGTGACGATGCCGGCTTTCGCGAACTCATATTGCGTGACCGGATGGCCGGGAAGGCCGCGGCGCGGACGATTGGCGACCGGGAAGGCGCGGGCGAGATGTTTTTCGCCGACATTGCCATTGTCTTCAGGCTTCACCTCGCGCCCGTCGTAAAGTTCGGTGCCGCCGCGTGCCCCAATCCAGGCCTCGCGGTGACGCGGCAGGCCCGCTTCGACGTCGATCTTCGCCGTCGGGTCGGTGTAAGGCCCCGACGTGTCGTAGACGCGAACCGGCGGCTCCTTGGCGGAGGGATGCAGCGCGATTTCGCGGAACGGCACTTTCAGATCGGGAAAGCCCACCGGCGCGGTGAAGATCTTGGTGCTGGCGGGAAGCGGCCCGGTGGTGACTTCGGGGAGTGCATCCTTGGGGGGGGACTGCATGTTCATGGGGATACCGTTGTTCAGGCGAAGTAGCCGAAAAAGGAAAGAATGGAGCCGAGGACGATCGTGCCAGCGCCGCCCACCGTGACCGAGGCCGGGTTGGCGAGCATGCGCGTACCGAGCCGCGTGACCTCCTGCGGAAAGAGCAGGCGGAAAATGCCGCCGAGAAGCGCGATCCAGCCGAACACCGTGACGATGACCGGCCAGCCCGCCACCCAGACATTGTGCGTCAGCACGATGGCGAGACCGGGCACGAAAGCGAGAAGGCCGGCGATATAGATGAGCGCGCGGCTGGCGATGAACTCCTGCCCCATCAGGCGGTAAGCCTCGCGGTTGACGAGCATGCCGATGCCCATCACGAGCAATGTGGGGCCGAGAAGCTGGGCGAGAAACACCGAGGTCCGCATGAGATTGCTCCTTTTATGTTGCAGCGTTCAGGCGGCGCGCTGCTTAAGCGCGACACTGGCAGCGAGACCGGCGAGCGACAGCGCGAAGATGACGCCGATGATGACGGTCAGAAGGTCGAAGGGGATGTTGGTCGTGGCGACGCCTTCCGGCGTCGGCGCAATCAGCTTGCCGAAGAAACTCGGATAGAGCATGCCGGCGGTGGCGCCCCAGGCGCCGGCAAAGGCGGCGCGGCGCGCGAACGTGTCTCTCGTCATCAAAAGCGCGGTGACGACGAGGGGAATGCCGATGAAGAAATCGTCGAGCACAAACATGAGCGGGCGGCCCATCCCCCAGCTTCGGTAAAGCTCGCCGCCCATCAGCAGCAGGCCGAGAAAAATCGCCAGACAACGCCAGTAGATCATCGCTCCCTCCCGCGAAACGGCGGGCCATGAAGGAATTGGGGCGGGAATGCGAATTGACAACAAGTCTCCCGTCCCTTCGCCGGCATGACCCGGATCAGGTTCTAAGGGTTCGGCGCGTGTGCGCCATCTCAGCCCAACCCCTCATTTACGCAAAACGGATTGGACACCCCTCGGATTGCTTCGGAGTGTGACTCTTCACGCGTTTGAGGTAAAGGGTAACCGGGGCAAAATCGGGAGACGCTGCATGAAAACCACCGAACGCCTGATACGCCTTCTCGACATCGACTTGCCCGTCATCCAGGCGCCGATGGCGGGCGCCTCGACGGCGGAACTTGCCGCCGCCGTCTCGAACGCCGGCGGCCTTGGCTCGCTCGGCACGGCAATGATGACCCCCGCCGAAGTCCGCGCGCAGACCGGCGCGTTGCGGGCGCTGACCAACAAGCCGTTCAACCTGAATTTCTTCGTCCACGCCGAACCCGACATCGCAAGTTATGATGGCGCGGCGATGCGCGGCGCGCTGAAGCCCTATTTCGACGAGCGCGGTCTGGGCGACGTGCCCGACCCCGCCTCGCCCGCCCCCGCCTTCAACGACGAGATGCTGGAACTGCTGCTGGAACTCCGGCCCCGCGTCGCAAGCTTTCATTTCGGTCTGCCCTCGGCCGATGCGGTGAAGGCGTTGAAGGAAGCGGGCATCGCGATCCTCGGCAGCGCGACGACGGCGGCCGAGGCCCGCGCGCTCGAAACCGGCGGCGCCGACGCGATCGTCGCGCAGGGCCATGAGGCGGGCGGCCATCGCGGCACGTTTCTCGATCATGTCGATCTCGGCACGGTGGGCACGATGGCGCTGGTGCCGCAGGTGGTGGACGCGGTGTCGGTGCCGGTGATCGCGGCCGGCGGCATCGGCGATGCGCGCGGCGTCGCCGCCGCCTTCATGCTGGGCGCGGCGGGTGTGCAGCTCGGCACGGCCTATCTTGCCTGCCCGGAAGCGGGCATCCATCCCGTTCACCGCAAGGCGCTCGCCGAGGCGTCGGATCATTCGACGGTGGTGACGAAACTTTTTTCCGGGCGCCCGGCGCGCGCCATCCGCAACCGGCTGACCGAAGAACTTCATTCCCTCGAAACGCTGACCGCGCCCTTCCCGTCGCAACGCGCGCTCGTCGCACCGCTTGCCCGCGTCAGCGCGAAGGAGAACCGCGCCGAATTCATGCCGCTCTGGTCGGGACAGGCGGCCGCGCTGTCGAAGACGGAGCCGGCGGCGGAAAAGACGCTGCGGCTGATTCGCGAGGCGGAAAAGCTGATGGGACGGTGAGGGACGCTGCATTCGCTCGCCCGCCGGCGTATGATCGGACATCGAAACGGGACGAGGGGGAACACCCATGACCGTCGAAATCGCCATGCTGTTCTGGGCGTCCGTGCTGGGCCTGGCACAGGTCGGGCTGCAGAGCCTTTCCTTCAAGAGACAGGCCGGAAACGCCTATACGGTGGGCGCGCGCGACGAACCGCTTCCGCCGACGGGCCTTGCCGGGCGCATGGAGCGCGCTCTCAGGAATTTCCTCGAAACCTTCCCGATTTTCGCAGCGGTGATTCTCGCCGTCTATGCGACCGAGCGCACGAATCAATGGAGCGAAATCGGCGCGCAGATTTATTTCTGGGGCCGGCTGGCCTATATCCCGGCCTATGCGGCGGGCCTTCCCTGGGTCCGTACCTTCATCTGGCAGATCGCCACCGTCGGCATCGTGCTCTGCATGGTGCCGCTGTTCGACCGGGCGCTCATCACGGTACTGATGGAGTAATCTCCCGAAACGGGCGTCTCGCCCCGACTCACTTTCATCGCTAGGATTCGTCCCGGTGGCAACACAACCAACCGGGGGAGGAAACCCATGACGGTGGAACTCTGGTCGCTCGTATGGGGCGGCGCACTTCTGTTCATTCTGATCGCGCTTTCGGCCAACGCCAATGTGTCGGCGATGGGTATGGGCTGGGGCATCGGCAATCGCGACGAACCGGCCAAGACCACGGGCTGGGGCGCACGGGCGCGGCGCGCCTATATCAACCATCTCGAAAACCTGCTGATCTTCGCCTGCTTCGCGGTGCCCGCGCATCTGGCCGGCATCAGCACCGAACTGACAGTGCTCGGCGCGCAAATCTTCCTGATCGCGCGCATCGCCTATGCGATCATCTATGTGGCGGGATGGACGGTGGCGGGCATTCGCACCATCGCCTGGGCAGCCGGCGTGGTCGGCTATGCGATGATCTTCATTGCATTGTTGATGAACGCCTGACGAACACAGTTATTTCAAGAAGAAAGCGCCGAGGTTTTCCTCGGCGCTTTTTCATTATCTCAACAATCGTCATGGCCCGCTTTAGGCGGGCCATCCACGTCTTGACCAACTCCCGGAAGGAAAGACGTGGATGACCCGGACAAGCCGGGTCATGACGGGTTTATATTGACCTCAAGAAAATCAATCCGCGAACGGGTCGGTCATCAGGATCGTGTCCTCGCGGTCGGGCGAGGTCGAGAGCAGCGCCACCGGCGCCTCGATCAACTCTTCGACATAGCGCACATATTTGACGGCCGCCGCCGGAAGCTGCGCCCAGGAGCGCGCGCCCTGCGTGCTGTCCTGCCAGCCTTCGAGCGTTTCGTAGATCGGCGTGACCTTCTTCTGCGCATCCATGCCGGCCGGGAAATGGTCGAGCCTCTTCCCGTCGACTTCGTAACCCGTGCAGACTTTCAACTCGTCGAAACCGTCGAGCACGTCGAGCTTCGTCAGCGCGATGCCGGTGATACCGCCGGTCTTGATCGCCTGACGCACCATCACGGCGTCGAACCAGCCGCAACGGCGCTTGCGGCCCGTCACCGTGCCGAATTCATGGCCGCGCTCGCCGAGACGCTGACCGACTTCATCCGTCAGTTCGGTCGGGAACGGACCTTCGCCGACACGTGTCGTGTAGGCCTTGGTGATGCCGAGCACATAGCCGATGGCGCCGGGGCCGACGCCTGCGCCGCCGGCGGCCTGACCGGCAATCGTGTTGGACGAGGTGACGAAGGGATAGGTGCCGTGGTCGATGTCGAGCATGGTGCCCTGCGCACCCTCGAAGAGAATGCGCTGGCCCCGCCGCTTCGCCTCGTCGAGAACGCGCCAGACCGGCGCCACGAAAGGCAACACGCGCGGCGCGATTTCCTTCAGCGCGGCAACGATGGGTTCGACCGCGAGTTCGTCGAGGCGGTTGCCGCGGCGCAACGCATTGTGATGCGCGAGCAGACCCTCGACCTTGATCGGCAGCGTCGCCGGATCGGCAAGGTCGATGACGCGGATGGCGCGGCGGCCCGCCTTGTCTTCATAGGCAGGCCCGATGCCGCGCTTGGTCGTGCCGATCTTGACGCCCGAATTCGAGCCTTCGCGCATCTCGTCGAGCTCGCGGTGAACGGGCAGGATCAGCACGGCATTTTCGGCGATCTTGAGATTATCCGGCGTGACCACGACGCCCTTCGAGGCGATCTCGTCCACCTCCTTCCCGAAGGCCCAGGGATCGAGCACGACGCCATTGCCGAGGATCGAGAGCTTGCCCTTGCGCACGATGCCCGACGGCAAGAGCGACAGCTTGTAGGTGACGCCGTCGATGACGAGCGTATGGCCGGCATTGTGGCCACCCTGGAAACGCACCACCACATCGGCGCGCTCCGACAGCCAGTCCACGATCTTGCCCTTGCCCTCGTCTCCCCACTGGGAGCCGACAACCGCCACATTTGCCATTTGATTCAATGCCTTAGAGAGTGGGTGCCCGGCCGGACGCCGCATCCGCGCGGACCCCCAGACAAGCCGAAAGCCCCCTTGGCCTTTCGGGCCGGGGGCTTTGGCATTGTCTAGCGGATCGGGCGGCGGAAGGCTAGAAAGAAAGCACGCAATAATCTCGAACACAGGGAGACGAGGCATGAGCTGGATGCCGGACAAAGACCCCGTGGCGGGAGACCGCAAATCCTGCGACGCGCTCGAATTTGCGATCGTGCCGCGCGCCCGTGACATCGGTAATTTCGAGGTGCGGCGGGCCCTGCCGCAGGCGGCGCGGCAGATGGTGGGGCCCTTCATCTTTCTCGACCAGATGGGGCCGGCCGCGATGCCACCCGGCATCGGCATGGATGTCCGGCCGCACCCCCATATCGGCCTTGCGACCGTCACTTATCTCTTCGAAGGCGCCATCATGCACAGGGATAGCGAGGGCAACGCGCTCGAAATCCTGCCCGGCGCGATGAACCTGATGACGGCGGGAAGCGGCATTGCACATTCGGAGCGAACACCCGACGCGCAGAGAAAGAGCGGTCAGCGCCTCTCCGGCATGCAAAGCTGGATCGCGCTGCCGAAGGCACATGAGGAAACGGCCCCGGGCTTCCAGCACTATCCCGAAGCGGACCTGCCCGTCGTAAAGGACGACGGCGTGACGGCACGCGTGATCGCGGGCGGCGTTTTCGGCAAGCGCTCACCGGTGAAAACCCTGTCCGACTGGTTCTATGCCGATGTGGCACTGGAAACCGGCAAGAGCGTTCCGCTCGACACGGACTATGAGGAACGCGCGATCTATGTCGCGGAGGGTAAGGTCGAGATCGCGGGCGACATATTCGAGGGCCCGCAACTGCTGATCTTCCGCCCCGGCGACCGCATTACCGTGAAGGCGGCGGCCCCCACCCGCATGATGCTGCTCGGCGGCGCGACGATGGACGGACCGCGCATCATCTGGTGGAACTTCGTTTCGTCGAGCAAGGAACGCCTCGAACAGGCGAAGGAAGACTGGGCGCAGGGCCGCTTCAAGCCCGTGCCCGGCGAAACCGAATTCATTCCGCTGCCGGAGAAGTGACATGGCGAGCCGCGTTCACCTGACAAGCAAGGCCGGCGTGTTTCAGGAAATGGAAGCCCGCCAGCACCGGATGACGGCCGACGAGCCGGAAAGCAACCACGGCACCGACAAGGGTCCGGCACCTTATGAACTGCTGCTGGCGTCGCTCGCGGCCTGCACCTCGGCAACGCTGCGCATGTATGCCGACCGCAAGGGCTGGGAACTCGGCACGATCACGGCGGACCTCGTCTTCAAGCGCGATGCCGAGGGCAATGAACGGATCGAACGCAACGTTTCCTTCAGCGAAAAGCTCTCCGAGGAACAGATGGACCGCATCCGGGACATCGTCGAGAAGACGCCGGTCACGAAAACGTTAAAACGCGGCACATCTATTTCGACGCGCTTCGTCTAGAATGTGTCCATGAAAAGCCCGACAAAGACCGGCCGCGCCGCGGCCCTGTTCTCGCTGCTGGCGGCGCTGGCCGTCCTGCCCGCCATGGCCGTGGCGCAGGCGACGCCGGAAGTCGAGGCGCTTGCGGCGAAGATCAAGGCCGACCAGTTCAAGATTATCGTCAACTGCGAGCGCTGCAACCTTGCCGGCGCCGATTTCGCCGGACAGTTCCTGCGCCTCGCGGCACTCGAACGCGCCGACCTGACGGGCGCGCGGCTCAGCGGCGCGGACCTGACCGGCATCCACCTCACACGGGCAAAGCTCGCGGGCGCCGATTTCAGCGGCTCCAACATGGCGGGCGCGGTGCTGACCGACGCCGACCTGCGCGGCGCCAATCTTTCGGATGCGCGGCTCGATGCCGTGCGTGTCCACGGCGCGAACTTCACCGGCGCCAACATCCGGCGCGCCAACTTCCGCCTGCTCGAACATGTGAAGAGGCTGACCTTCGCCGGCGCCGATGCGCGCGGGGCGATTTTCCGTCACGCCTATCTGGGCGGTGTCGACTTCTCGGGCGCCGATCTGCGCGGCGCGGACTTCACCCGCGCCACCGGCCTGACCAACGCGCAACTCGCCAAGGCTTGCGGCGACGATACGACGATCCTGCCGCCGGGCCTCTCGATCCCGCGTTGCGACGCAAGTTGACGCTTATGCCGCGAGCGGCATGAACTCCAGACGTTCGGGAAGACGTTCGGGGCGAACGAAGAATGTCGCGCCGCGCAAGACCATGTTGATCTCGCCATCCGAACCGAGAAGCGGCATCTCCACCGCCTCCGTCGTCAGCCAGTGCTGTTTGTGCCAGTCGAGACGGGCGCGGCGGCGATAGGGCCGGATTTCGGTGACGACGGTTTTCAATCCGTCGAAAATTTCGGCGGCGGCCTCGCCATAAGTGTCGGCATCGACCCAGCGGCCCGTCACGTCGCGGCCCATGCGCTCGACAAGCTCCGTGCCGACGAGACGATGGCGAAAGCCGAGCGGCTCCCGGATGACGTCGATCAGATGCATGATAGGCATGAGCGCAAAGACTTCTGCGGGATCGAAATCGTCCCGCGTCGGCGCGGCGCGTGTGCCCTTCTTCTCGCGCCAGATGCGGTAGAGAAGGGTCAACCGTTCGTCCCAGAAAAGATCGTCCATTTGCCTCTCTCTTCGTCGCGCGGCGATCAATGCAGCGGCAGCGGTGCAACGACATAGTGATCGGGCGGCGGATTTTTCGGCGCGGAATAGCTGACGCCGCGCAGGATCATGTTGACCCTTCCGTCCTCATCGACCAGCGGCAACTCCATCGATTCCATCGTCAGCCATGATTTCGGATGCCATGTCATCGGCGAACGGCGGCGATAAGGCCGGGCTTCGCGTGCGACCTGCAGCAACGAGGCGAAGACGCGGTCCGCCGCATTGCCATAGAGGCCGGCATCGACCCAGCGCCCGGTCGCATCGCGGCCGAGATGTTCGACGATCTCGGTGCCGACGAGGCGATGACGAAAGCCGAGCGGCTCCCACCGGACGTCGAGAAAATTGACGATCGGCAGGAAGGGCTTGATTTCGGACGGGTTGAAGTCGGCGCGCGTCGGCGCCGGCCGCCCGCCCTTCTTTTCCAGCCAATGCGCATAAAGCCCGTCGAGACGCCTGTCCCAGAACAGTTCCGCCGTCACTCTTACCCCCACCCCGATACGCAAACACCGATATACCCCGGTTCAGTTTCGGACGGTCATGGTTAATGGAATATTACCGGCGGGCATCAAAAAGGCGGGCCCGAGGGCCCGCCTTTGATGTCCGGCCGTGGTGCGGCGGCCTCAGAAGGTCAGCGACTTCGCCTGCACGACATGTGGCAGCGCCTGGAGTTCGGCCAGAACGCTCGCCGGCACATCCGCATCGACCTCCACGAGACAGATCGCGTCGCCGCCGGCCTTCTCGCGGCCGAGGTTGAAGTTGGCGATGTTGATGCCGGACTTGCCGAGCAGAGAACCCAGCGCGCCGATGAAACCCGGCTTGTCCTGGTTCGTCACATAGAGCATGTGGCGGCCGAGCGAGGCCTCCATGTTGACGCCCTTGATCTGGATGAGGCGCGGCAGGCCGCCGGAGAAGACGGTGCCCGCGACCGAGCGGTCCTGGCGTTCGGTCTTCACCTCGATCTTGATATAGGTCTCGTAGGCGCCCTGCTGTTCGCGCTTCACTTCGGTCACCTTGATGTCGCGGTCCTTGGCGATGACCGGCGCCGAGACCATGTTGACGTCCTCAAGCTGCGGCTTGAGCAGACCGGTCAGCGCCGCATTGGTGAGAACGCGCGTGTTCATCTCGGCGACATCGCCCGCATATTCGATGGTGACGGCCGAAATGCCGGTCTCGGTGAGCTGGCCCGCGAAGGAACCGAGCTGCTGCGCGAGCGTGAGATACGGCGTCAGCTTCGGCGCTTCTTCGGCCGACACGGCCGGCACATTGATCGAATTGGTGATCGCGCCGGTGAGCAAATAATCGGCCATCTGCTCGGCAACCTGCAACGCGACATTTTCCTGCGCCTCGTTGGTCGAAGCACCGAGATGCGGCGTACAGATGATCTGTTCCATGCCGAACAGCGGGTTGGATTTTGCAGGCTCCTCCTCGAACACGTCGAGCGCCGCGCCGGCGACATGACCGCTTTCGATCGCAGCCTTGAGATCGGCCTCGACGATCAACCCGCCGCGCGCGCAATTGACGATGCGGACGCCCTTCTTGCATTTGGCGAGATTTTCGGCGTTGAGAATGTTGCGCGTCTTGTCGGTCAAGGGCGTGTGCAGCGTGATGAAGTCGGCGCGCTTCAAGAGTTCGTCGAGATCGACCTTCTCGACGCCGAGGTCGCTGGCGCGGTCGGGCGTCAGGAACGGATCGAAGGCGACGACCTTCATGCGCAGACCGAGGGCCCGATCGGCGACGATGGAACCGATATTCCCGCAACCGATGATGCCAAGCGTCTTGGCCGTCACCTCGACGCCCATGAATTTCGACTTTTCCCACTTGCCGGCATGGGTCGAGGCATTGGCCTGCGGAATGTCGCGGGCAAGCGCCAGCATCATCGCGATCGCATGTTCGGCCGTCGTGATCGAGTTGCCGAAGGGGGTGTTCATCACGATGACACCGGCGGCGGTGGCGGCCGGGAGATCGACATTGTCGACACCGATGCCGGCGCGACCGACAACCTTCAGCTTCTTCGCCGCAGCAAGAACCGGCGGCGTGACCTTGGTCGCCGAGCGGATTGCGAGACCGTCATAATCGCCGATGATCTTGATGAGCTCGTCGCGCTCGAGGCCGGTCTTGACGTCGACCTCGACGCCGCGATCCTTGAAAATCTGCACGGCGGCGGGCGAAAGCTTGTCGGAAATCAGAACCTTGGGCATGAATGCCTCCTGGTTGAATGGCCGTCCGGCCCGCGAGCATCGCTCGCCGGACCGGCAGCTCAATGAACGAAATGGATCAGGCCGCCGCCTTCAGCGACGCCTTGGCTTGCGCATAGGCCCAGTCGAGCCAGGGCATCAGCGCGCGCATGTCCGACACCTCGATCGTCGCGCCCGCCCAGATGCGAAGACCCGCCGGCGCATCGCGATAGCCGGCGATGTCGTTGGCAACGCCTTCCTTGTCGAGCAGGTCGGCGATCTTCTTGGCGAAAGCGGCCTGATCGTCGTCGGACAGCGCGGTCACGTCCGGATCGACGACCTTGAGACAAACGGAAGTGTTGGAGCGCGTGTCGATTTTCTCGGCGAGGAAATCGACCCATGACGTGCGGGCAGCCCATTCGGCGATAACGGCCGCATTGGCGTCGGCACGGCCGATCAGCGACTTGAGACCGCCGATGGAGGACGCCCAGTCGAGCGCATCGAGATAATCCTCGACGGCAATCATCGACGGTGTGTTGATGGTCTCGCCCTTGAAGATGCCCTCGATCAGCTTGCCGCCCTTGGTCATGCGGAAAACCTTCGGCATCGGCCATGCCTGCGTGTAGCTTTCAAGGCGCTCGACGGCGCGGGGGCCGAGGATCAGCATGCCGTGCGCCGCCTCGCCGCCCAGCACTTTCTGCCAGGAAAAGGTGACGACATCGAGCTTCGGCCAGGCAAGGTCCTGCGCGAAGGCGGCGGACGTCGCATCGCAGATCGTCAGCCCCTTGCGGTCGGCCGGTATCCAGTCGCCGTTCGGCACACGTACACCCGACGTCGTGCCGTTCCAGGTGAAGACGACGTCATTGTCGAAATTGACTTCGGCGAGATCCGGCAGCTTGCCGTAATCGGCTTTCAACGTCCGCGCGTCTTTCAGCTTGAGCTGCTTGACGACATCGGAGACCCAGCCTTCGCCGAAGCTCTCCCAGGCGAGGAGGTCGACGCCACGCGCGCCGAGGAGCGACCAGAGCGCCATTTCGACGGCGCCGGTGTCGGACGCCGGCACGATGCCGATGCGGTAGTCGGCGGGCACGCCGAGAATCTGCCTTGTTTTCTCGATAGCGTCGGCGAGGCGCGCCTTGCCCGGCTTCGAGCGATGGCTCCGGCCGACAAGCGCATTTTCGAGGTTTTTGATGGACCAGCCCGGCCGTTTGGCACAGGGGCCGGAAGAGAAGTGCGGATTGGCCGGACGCACGGCCGGACGCTCGATGGCGGTCATTTGCAACCTACCCTTTCAGATAGCTGCCCCTCGGTGGGGAGGGGTGTCCCGCCGCCGCGTATAGGCTTGTCGCCGCGCGAAGTCAAATGACGGCCTAGCGACGAAACCACGCGGGAAGCCGGAAAATCCGCATAACGCCTTGCAATTGACACGCGCGGCGGCGGCCCGAAAACTGCCCCTCCATTCCTCCGGACCCGCAGGACACCTTGCCCGCACACGCTCCGTCTCACTGGCTGATGCTCGGCGCGCTGGTCGCGCTTTGGGGGCTGGCATTCGCCTTCGCGAAGATCGCGGTCGAGACCGTGGCGCCGGAATGGACCATGGCCGGGCGGCTTTTGACCGGGGCGGCGCTGCTGCTGCCCTGGCTGCTGCTGGCGGGCGGCCGGCTGCTGCGCGACGGCCGCGCCTGGGGCTGGCTCGTGGCGCTGGCGCTGGTCGGCAACATCGCCCCCTTTTTCACGATCAGTTGGGGCCAGCAGCACATTTCCTCGGCGCTGGCGGGCATCCTGATCGGCTTTACGCCGCTGGCGACGCTGCTGATCGCGCGCGCCTTCGTGCCCGGCGAACTGATCACGCCGCTCCGGCTCGCGGGCTTCATCGTCGGCTTTGCGGGCCTTGTGATTGTGGTCGGCCCGGACGCGCTGTCCGACATCGCGACGGCATCGGGCGGCGACGTGCGTCTCGCACAAGCGGCCGTGCTGGCTGGCGCGTTCTTCTTTGCCTGCAACAATGTGATGGCCCGCCTCGCGCCCGACATGCCATTGCTGGCGAAATCCGCCGGTGTGATGCTGGCCGGTGCGCTGATGGGGACGGCGATGGCAAGCACGATGACGCCGCCCGCGGCCCTGCTGGAGGCAAGCCCGGCATCCCTGCTCGGCGTGGCGGGGCTCGGCATCTTCTCGACCGGCCTTGCGGCCATCGTCTTCTTCCGCCTGATCGACCATGCCGGGCCGACATTCGTGTCGCTGACGAACTACCTCGTGCCGGTTTTCGCGGCGTTGACCGGCTATCTCGTTTTCGGCGAGGAATTGCGCGCCGGCGTCCTCGGCGGCTTCGCGCTGATCCTCGCCGGCATCGCGCTGAGCGAGTGGCGTGTCAGAAGCTGATCTCGGCCTTCATGTAATCGGCGCAGCGGCCGCGAATGATTATGCGCTCGCCGGCATCCGTGCAGCGCAGCGTGCCGCCGCGCGCCGACACCTGCCGCGCGACGAGATCGCTCTTGCCGAGCTTCCTCGCCCAGTAGGGAACCAGCGTGCAATGCACAGCGCCCGTCACCGGGTCTTCGTCGATGCCGTGCGCGGGCGCGAAGACGCGCGAAACGAAATCGAAGCCCGAACCTTCGTCGCCGGGTGCCGTGACGATCAGCAGCAGGTCGAGCGGCGTCAGCAGCCGCTTGAGCGCACCGATGTCGGGTGCGAGCGCCTTCACCTCGGCGGCGCTGTCGAAGACGGCGAGGAGATAAGTCGACTTCGCCCAGACGCGCGGGCTCGCGCCGAGCGCGGCGGAAATTTCCGCCGGCGCGGGATAGGGCTTGGCCGGATTGGCCGGAAAGTTCATCGCCAGCAGGTCTCCCTCGCGCGCAATGGTGAGGCGGCCGCTCTTCGTCTCGAAATGGATTTCGGGCGCCGCATGGCCGAGATGCGTGAACAACACATGTGCGGACGCCAGCGTCGCGTGGCCGCAGAGCGGCACCTCGACCGCCGGCGTGAACCAGCGCAACCGATAGCCCTCGCCCTCGGGAACGAAGAACGCCGTCTCGGCGACATTGTTCTCGGCCGCGATGGCCTGCATGACGTCATCCGCCGGCCAGCTGTCGAGCGGCACGACGGCCGCCGGATTGCCCTCGAAGACGCGATCCGCAAATGCGTCGACCTGGTAGAGAACTGCTTTCATCGTCTTGATTCCATATTGTATGGGTACAATTTTGAGTCCACGAAGGAAATACTTGCTTTCGGACTCAAGAATTCCGACATTGTGACTGATTCTGGAAGATGATCTGCGTCTTGAACGGATTCAATGAGTTTATTGTCCCCATGACAATTTCGCTTTTCGATCCGGCCGACATCGCCGCCCGCCCCGGCCCCCGCTACAAGGCCATCGCCGACGCGCTGAGCGACGCCGTGAAGATGGGGACGGCGGCACCCGGCACCAAGCTGCCGCCGCTGCGCGATCTCGCCTATCGGCTTGGCGTCACGGTGGGCACCGTCTCGCGCGCCTATGCGCTGGCGGCCGCCCGCGGCGAGGTGACGGGCGAAGTCGGACGCGGCACCTATGTGCGCGATCGAAACGCACGAAGCGGTGCGGGCGTCGGCGCGGCGGCATTTCACACGCTGCCCGACGCGATGCAGGCGGCGATGAAAGCGGCGCTGCCTGCACCTGTCGGCCAGACGGAAATTCTCGGCGCGGCGATGCGGCGCCTGCTCGACACGCTCCCGAACATGGCCGGGCGTTCGCCATTCGACAGCTACCCGCCCGTCGGCGGCACGCTGCATCAGCGGGCAATGGCGGCGAAATGGATTGCGCATGGCGCTTTCGCGCCCGATGCCGAGGAGCTGGTGATCTGTTCGGGGACACAACAGGCGATCCTGACGGCGGTGCTCGGC
>JAHBYM010000063.1 GCA_019635975.1 Parvibaculum sp.
GCACCGGCTTCGACACGACGCATTTCCTCGGGCCGATGACGATGAAGGGTCTTGCCGGCCGCGACCTGAAGGATGCATGGAAAACCGGCGCCGAAGCCCATCACGGCATGACGGTGGCAGGTTTCCCGAACTTTTTCATGCTCTACGGGCCGAACACCAATCTCGGTCACAATTCGATCATCTTCATGATCGAGTGCCAGGCGAACTACATCGCCCAATGCGTGAAGAAGCTGCGCAACGACGACCTGCTCTATCTCGACGTGAAGCCGGAAGTGCAGCGCGCCTCCAATGAGGGCGTGCAGGCCGACAATGCGAATTCGGTTTTCGCAAGCGGATGCACCAGCTGGTACAAGACGGCATCGGGAAAGGTGACCAACAACTGGGCCAACTACACCTTCAAATACTGGTGGCGCGTGCGGCGGCCGAACTTCGCAGAGTTCAACCTCCGTACACGGACGACAAGCGCGCAAGGCGCCGCCGACGGAATCGGAACGCCGGTCGCGGCCGCCGAATAGGGGCGGGCGAAGCGGCCATTTAGCAGCTCCGGATGGGGTAATCCGATACCCCATCCGGCCCGTTTTGACGCCTGCTGTCATCGATCTGTCAAAAAACTGTCACAAGTACTGCCGCCGGATCGCGGGCAAACAGCTCACCGTTCATGCCTGAGCAGGGCCCCGCACCTTGGTGACGACTTGTCCCCGGCCCGGGGTGCTTGACGGGCCTCGATAAAAACAATAATGAAAATCATTCGCAATTTGTCGGAAGTTTTGGGGGCAAGAGCAGGATGGATGAAACGTCGGATGAGGCCGGCGGGCGGCCGGCGCGAGCGGCCGGTCGCGCCAGCGTGCCGCTGATCCTCCTTGGACTGATGACTTTCGCGATGGGCCAGACGCTGCTTTTCGCGGTCGGCGGCCCCATCATCCGCGAAATCGGCCTCTCCGAAATTCATATGGGCATCATCGTCTCGCTCTCGGCGGTCGCCTACACCGTCGCGGTGCCGGTTTGGGGCCGGATGAGCGACCGGCTCGGCCGCGTCCGCCCCATCGCCTGGGGCCTTGCCGGTTATGCGCTGACAAGCCTCGCCTTTGCCGGCGCCATGCAGGCCGGTATGACTGGCGCCGTGCTGCCGCTGACGGCCTTCGGCATGTTGATCGGCATACGGATAACATTGTCGCTGGCCTCGGGCGGCATCCAACCCTCGGCGACCGCCTACATGGCCGACATCACGAAGACCGAGGCGCGCTCCGGCGGCGTCGCGCTGGTCGGCGCGGCCTTCGGCTTCGGCTCGGTCGCGGGCCCGCTTTTCGGCGCCGCGCTGGTGTCGTTCGGATTGCTGGCGCCGATCTATGCCTCCGCCGCACTGGCGCTTGTCGCGGCGGCGGCCATCGCGCTGACGGTCGAGGAGCCGGTGCGCGTCGTCAACGGCAACGGCAAGCCGAAGCTCAAGACATTCGACGCGCGCATCGCGCCCTATGTCGGCATGATCTTCGTGCTTTATCTGATCGTCGCGATCCTGCAGCAGGTATCGGCCTTTTATTTTCAGGACCTGTTCGCGCTGACATCGGCCGGGACGGCGCGCAGCGTCGGCTTCGCGATCGGCGCATTGGCGATCGGCATGCTGCTGGCGCAAGGCGTTGTTGCCGGCAAGGGCAGGCTCTCGCCGCCCATGCTGCTGCGCGCCGGCACGGTGATTTATCTGGCCGGCCTCGTCGCGGTACTCTTCGCCATCGATCTTGCGCCGCTGGTCGCCGCTTACGGCGTGCTCGGCATCGGCGCGGGGCTGCTGACGCCCGGCATCATGGCGGCGGCTTCCATTTCCGTTTCGGCGGACGAACAGGGCGCGGTCGCGGGCGTCGTCGGCGCCGGCATGGGCGCGGCCTATATTTTCGGGCCCGTGCTCGGTACCGGGCTCTACGGGCTCGACGCGAAATATCCCTTCATGCTGATCGTCTTTCTCGGCGTCGTGCTGCTCCTCGCAGGCTGGCGCGTCCGCGTCGCGTCCGGGGCCCCGGCCCCGGCGTGACCGGCGTCAGGCGCCAGGCGTCAGGCGTCGCCCGCCGCCGCGCGCATCGCGGCTGCCGTGAAGGCATCGCCCGGAAAAAAGGATTCGATCACCAGTTCCGAAAAGGAAATATCGACCGCCGTGCCGAACACGGTGGTGGCGGTGAAGAAGGTCAGCGTGCCGCCTTCGGTGCGGATTTTCACCGGCGCGATCAGCCCGCCATATTCGTCGTCGCCGCTTTCATCGGTGCCGCCCGGCATCGCCTTCAATTCTTCGAGCAGCGCCGCCAGTCCGTCGTCGGCCGTCTGCGCCACCTGGCGTTCGAGCCGCATGAAAATGTGGCTGCGCCAGCCGGCGAGATTTTCGATGCGGGGCGCGAGCCCGCGCGGATCGAGGCTGAGCCGCAGCACATTGACCGGCGGCGCAAGCAGCGCTTCGTCGATCCCTTGCAGGAAGAGACCAGCCGCATCGTTGGCGGCGACGAGGTTCCAGTGCCGGTCGACGGCAAGCGCCGGATAAGGCTCGCTCCCCTTCAGCACCAGATCGACCGCGCGCCGCGCCGCCGCCGCATCGGGGCTGTCGAGACCGGCTTCGGAATAGACCGGCGCGAAGCCGGCGGCGAGCAAGAGCGCGTTGCGCTCGCGAAAGGGCACATCGAGCAGTTCGGCCAGATGCAGCAGCATGTCGCGGCTCGGGCGCGCGCGGCCGGTTTCGAGAAAGCTCAGATGCCGCGCCGAAATCTCGGCGTCGCAGGCAAAGGCGAGCTGGCTGAGGCGGCGGCGCTGGCGCCATTCGCGCAGGCGCTCGCCGACGGGCGGGGTGTGCATGTTCATGGGGCAGAGACTATGCGCGCCCGCGCCGCGGGACAATTACCTCTCGCGTAATCGACTTCGCGCACGGCGCCCCCCAACTATGGCGGGCAAGCGGATACCGAAGCCGAAACCGGAGCAAAGGAGATTTCCAATGGCAATCGCAATCGTCAATTCCATTTCCGCCCGCCAGGCCGTGCTGGCGGATGCCGCCGCCAGCGGCGCCATGGCCGCGCTGTTCGTCGCCGCCTCGGGGCTGGTCGCCCAGCTGACGGGGCTGCCCGCCGGCTTCCTCTTCTGGGTCGGCATCGCCTTCCTGCCCTGGGTCGCGGCACTCGTGCTGATCGGCAGGGCCGAACCGCCCGCCGCTGGCGCCGTCGAAGCGGTGATCGCCGGCAACGCGCTCTGGGTGGTTGCATCCATCGCCGTGCTCGTCCTCGGCGTCTTCGATCTCAACGCGCTCGGCGTCGCCTTCGTGATTGCGCAGGCGGCGGCGGTCGCCATCCTCGCCGAACTGCAATTCCTCGGCGTACGCCGGATGGGCTGAGGGGCGGCGCACCGCCAAGGACAAGGCCGCGGACGCGATCCCGCGGCCTTTTCTGTATGCTGAGCTTCGCGCCGCGTTGCCTTCCACTCGACTACGGAATTTCCGTAGTTTTCCTTGACACTACGGAAATCCCGTATATGCTGCCCGACGATGGCCCCGAGGAGTTCGAATGGGACGATGAGAAGGCGGTGGCCAATCTCGCCAAACACGGGATTGCGTTCGAAACGGCAGCCGAAGTTTTCAGCGATCCCGACCGCCTCGACATCGATGACGACCGTTTCGACTATGGCGAGGAGCGGCGAAACGCCGTGGGCGCGGTCGAAGATGTTGTGTTGACCGTCAGCTACACAACGCGCGAAGGCGTTTGCCGGATTATCTCGGCACGGCGCGCGAGCAGGAAGGAGCGCGAAGCCTATGGCAACCGTTCGATATAAACGCGGCGAAAGGAAGAAGGCATCCGGCTTTTCGGAAGCGAAGAAGCCGCGCTTCGACGCGCGCGAGCCCGTTCTCGATGCTGATGCGCCGGAACTGACCGACGAGCAGCTTGCCCGCGCCAAGGCCGCGCGCTTCGTGAAGTCGGTGCGTGCGCAAACGGAATTAAGCCAGGAGGCATTTGCGACACGCTACCGGATCAACGTCGCCCGCCTGCGCGACTGGGAGCAGGGCCGCTCAATGCCCGACAGTGCCATCATCGCCTATTTCAAGATGATCCGGCAGGAGCCGGAGATGGTGGCGAAGGTGGTGGCCTGAGATTGCGTTACGGTTGTCGAGGCCCTAGATCGCGAAAAGGTGCATAGGTTGGCCAAGAAAAAAACATCAACGGCCGGTACTTGCAAGCTATGCGCGGAAGAGAAAAATCTCCGATGGTCCCATGCCATACCGAATTCGTTCTTTAGAGACATTCAAAGGAAAAACAACGGGCAGTCAATTCTGCTAACCACTACGCCGGAACCAATTCGACGGACAAATGAAAGTGGCGGTGATTATCTCCTATGTGATCGATGCGAAAGAGATATGAACATATTTGACGCATACGCTTACAACTGGATGACAGACACACGGGCACGCCTTGTTAATACAAAATTTCGAGGACGGATCGAGCTGAATCACAATCGGATGGCTAGATTCATCGCATCCACATTCTGGCGATGCGCCATATCCGATAACCAAATCTACGACTCGCTGAAAGTAAGTGCAGACGAAATCGATATCTTGAGGCGTAGCTTTTTAGACGAACACGATCCATTTCATAATATGAGCTTCGGTCTTGCAGATCTTTATGACGGTGAGGGGTTTATTGATCGCGCGGCAATGCCAAACGTTATTATTTCGCCTACGTCGTGGTTAGGCACTCGAAAGAGGGCTAGATACATTGGAATGTTTTTTGTCGTGAAGGGATTTTTTGTCTCGCTTGTAGTTCCGAGGGTTGCATATTCCCAGCGGAATGACCCCACATTCTTGAATCGTAAGAAAACGCACATTGTGGTGCCGCGTATGGACATTCGGAGTCTCCCAATGTTCAAGGCCGTTCATCGCGCAACAATGCTGAAGTTCATAGCAGAGTAGCTGTCGCAGGATGATGCGTGTGAGAGGCAGATGCGTACCTAAGAGATTCATGTGTGGCGGCAAATGAAAAAGCCGCCGGGTCACCCCGGCGGCTTTGATCGTTTCGGCAGTGAAGACGCCGCTTAGTGCGCGGCGGCCTTCTTGAACTGGTCGGCTTCGGTCGAGTCGCCGAGCGCGGTGGTGGAGCTTTCGCCGCCGGCGGCCGCGATCGAGACGAGGTCGAAATAGCCGGTGCCGACTTCGCGCTGGTGGCGGGTCGCCGTGTAGCCCTTGTCTTCCGAAGCGAACTCGGCCTGCTGCAGTTCCGAATAGGCCGCCATGCCGCGGTCGCGATAGCCGGACGCCAGCTCGAACATGCCGTGGTTGAGCTGGTGGAAACCGGCCAGCGTCACGAACTGGTACTTGTAGCCCATCGCGGCGATTTCCTTCTGGAACTTCGCAATCGTCGCCTTGTCGAGATTGGCTTCCCAGTTGAAGCTCGGCGAGCAGTTATAGGCGAGAAGCTGGTCGGGATATTCCCTCTTGATCGCTTCGGCGAAGCGCTTGGCGTCGTCGAGGTTCGGCTTCGAGGTTTCCCACCACAACAGGTCGGCATAAGGCGCGAAGGAGAGGCCGCGCTTGATGCAATGATCGACGCCGGTGCCCGGCTTCAGACGGTAGAAGCCTTCCACCGTGCGGCCCTTGTCGAAATCGATGAACTCGTGATCGCGCTCGTCGATGTCCGACGTGATCAGGTTCGCGGATTCCGCGTCGGTGCGCGCCATGATGAGGGTCGGCGTGCCCATGACGTCGGCGCCGAGGCGCGCGGCATTGAGGTTGCGCTCATGCGCGCGGCTCGGGATCAGAACCTTGCCGCCGAGATGGCCGCACTTCTTTTCCGATGCCAGCTGGTCTTCGTAGTGAACGCCCGAGGCGCCGGCTTCGATATAGGCCTTCATGATTTCGAAGCAGTTGAGCGGGCCGCCGAAGCCGGCTTCCGCGTCGGCGACGATCGGCAGGAACCAGTCGCGCTTGGCGCCGCCTTCCGAATGCTCGATCTCGTCGGCGCGCTTCAGCGCGCGGTTGATCTTCTTGGCAAGCTCGGGGCCCGCATTCGCCGGATAGAGCGACTGGTCGGGATACATGGCGCCGGCCGTGTTGGCGTCGGCGGCAACCTGCCAGCCGGAAAGATAGATCGCCTTCAGGCCCGCACGCGCCATCTGCATCGCCTGGTTGCCCGAAAGCGCACCCAGCGAGTGGACATAATCGGTCGTGTGCAGCAATTCCCAGAGCTTGTTGGCGCCGCGTGTCGCCAGCGTGTGCTCGATGGGGAAGGAGCCGCGCAGCTTCTCGACGTCTTCGACCGAGTAGTTGCGCTTCACATTGTCGAAGCGGCCCTTGGGCGCTCCGGGAACGAGATCGTAGAAGGTCTTCTTGCTCATGGGACTGTCCTCTGCGGGGTCAGGATTAAGTTCAGGCTCTGTTTTCGTTTTCGAGAATGAGGCGATAGGCGGGCAGCGTCAGGAATTCCTCGCAATCCTGCGCCTTGGTCATTTCGGCAAAGAGGCGGATCGCCTCCTCGAAATGACCGTCGTTCCAGCGCGCCTCGCCCAGTGTTTCACGAAGCGTCTTCATTTCGTCGGCCAGCACGTCGTCGAAAAGTTCGGGCGTCACCTTGCGGCCGTCGGAAAGCGTCGCGCCGTGATAGATCCACTGCCAGATCTGCGTGCGGCTGATCTCGGCGGTGGCGGCGTCTTCCATCAAATTGTAGAGCGGCACGGCGCCGCGGCCGCCGATCCAGGCCTCGATATATTGCACGCCGACGCGGCAGCACTCGCGCATGCCGTGTTCGGTGCGTTCGCCCTTGTGCGGCGCGAGCAATTCCTTCTGGCCGACATTCACGTCCTGGCGCTGGCGGGCGAGCTGGTTCGGCCCTTCGAGCTTGCCGAAAATCTCCATCGCGACCTTCACGAGATCGGGATGCGCGACCCAGGTGCCGTCATGGCCGTTATTGGCCTCGCGTTCCTTGTCGGCGCGGACCTTGTTGAAGGCCGCTTCGTTGGCCGCCTCGTCGCCCTTCACCGGGATCTGCGCCGCCATGCCGCCCATCGCGAAGGCGCCGCGCTCGTGGCAGGTCTTGACCAGCAGTAGCGAATAGGCATTGAGGAAGGCGTCGCCCATCACCACCTGCGCGCGGTCGGGCAGGATGAAGTTGGGGTTCTTTCCGAGCCGCTTGATGTAGCTGAAGATGTAGTCCCAGCGGCCGCAATTGAGGCCGACAATGTGGTCCTTCAGCTCATGGAGAATTTCGTGCATCTCGAAGGCGGCGGGCAGCGTCTCGATCAGCACCGTGACCTTGATCGTGCCGTTCTTGATGCCAAGCTCTTTCTGCGCATGGACGAAGACGTCGTTCCAGAGGCGGGCTTCCTTGTGGCTCTCCATCTTCGGCAGATAGAAATAGGGGCCGGAACCCGACGCGATCTGCTTCTTCGCATTGTGGAAGAAATAGAGCGCGAAATCGAATAGGCCGCCGGACATCGGACGCCCGTCGATCTCGACATGCGCTTCTTCCAGATGCCAGCCGCGCGGCCGGACGATCAGCGTCGCCGGCTTTTCGATCACGTCGTAGCGCTTGCCGTTCGCTTCGTCGGTGAAGCCGATCTGTTTGTCCCAATAGGCCATCATGTTGATCTGGCCGCCGATCATGTTGTCCCAGGTCGGCGCCGCCGCGTCCTCGAAATCGGTCATGTAGGACTGCGCGCCGGAATTGAGCGCGTTGATGACCATCTTGCGGTTGTCGACCGGGCCGGTGATTTCGGTGCGGCGGTCGAGCAGATCCTTCGGGATCGGCGCGACCTTCCAGTCGCCCTCGCGGATCGCTTTCGTCTCAGGCAGGAAGTCCGGCAATTCGCCGGCGTCGAACTTCTTCTGCCGTTCGGTGCGGGCGGCCAGCAGCTCGCGGCGGCGCACGCCGAACTTGCGTTCGACCTCGGCGGCGAAGGAAAGTGCGTCCGGCGTCAGCACGCGCTCATAGCCCGGCTTCATCGCGCCCTTGACGGCGATGCCGTCGGCAATCTTCGTGGCTGCGCTGGTGCTCATGCTTGCTCGCCTCCCTTGGCCGGTGTTGGGGCCGGTCTTGACGGTGTTCCGATGCGCGCGGTCATACAATCTCGACAGCTTCTTGTCCAATATTTCCTAAGTGATTGAAATTATTGAAGTAAAGAACTTCACAGGATTCCGGTGCGATTCTGTTGATTATGTAAATCTTGTAAATTAAAGTCCCGAAATCGGGCGAAAAAACCGGGAGATTTCGGAGATGGCTTCGGACAAAAAAGTCTTTGCCGGCCCGCGCATTAGGCGGCTCCGGCGCGAGCGCGGACTGACCCAGGCGCGCATGGCGGCCGATCTTGGCATTTCGGCGAGCTACCTCAACCTGATCGAACGCGACCAGCGCCCGGTCTCGGTGCAGATCCTGCTGAAGCTGGCCGAAGTCTACGATGTCGAGCTTCGCACATTGGGCGGCGACGACGAGGCACAGGCGCTGACGGCGCTGCGCGAGGTCTTCGCCGACCCGCTGTTCCGCGATGCGGGGCTTTCCGCACAGGACCTGCAGGACATGGCCGGTGCAAGCCCGGTGGCCGCCGATGCCGTGGCGCGGCTCTACCGGGCCTGGCAGGAAAGCGTCACTAACGGTTCGATACTGGCCGAGCGCCTTGCCGACCGCGACATGGGCGACGGCGCCGAAGCGCCGGGCCTGCCGCTGGAGGAGGTGCGTGACTTCATTAACAGCCGCAACAACCATTTCCCCGAACTCGACGACGCGGCCGAGCGGCTCTACACGCAAATGGGCCTCGGCGCCGACGAGCCCTATGTGAGCCTGCGCAATACGCTGCGCGACATGCACGGCGTTTCGACGCGCGTGGTGCCGGCCGACATGATGCCGCTGGAGCTGCGCCGCTACGATCGCCACCGCCAGACGATCTTCCTGTCGGAACTGCTCGACCAGCCGGGGCGCTCCTTCCAGCTTGCCTATCAGCTCGGCTATTTCGAACAGTCGCGCACCATCGAGGACATCGTCGAGGCATCGGGCCTCGAAAGCGACGAGGCGCGGCGCCTCTGCCGCGTATCGCTGGCGAATTATTTCGCCGCCGCGCTCCTGATGCCCTATGCGGCCTTCCACAAGACGGCCGAAGCGACACGCTACGACATCCGCCTGCTCGGGCGGCGCTTCGGCACCAGTTTCGAGCAGGTCTGCCACCGGTTAACCACGCTGCAACGCGCCGGCGCGCGCGGCATTCCGTTCTTCCTCATTCGCGTCGACAATGCCGGCAATGTCTCGAAGCGGTTTTCTGCCGCAGGCTTCCACTTTGCCCGCTTTGGCGGTACCTGCCCGCGCTGGAATGTGCATGATGCCTTCCGCGTTCCGGGCCAGATCTACACGCAGATAGTCCAGATGGAAGACGGCACCCGCTATTTCTCGATCGCCCGCACGGTGAGCCGCGCCGGTTCCGGCATCGGTGTGCCCGGCGACCAGTATGTGGTGGGGCTGGGCTGCGAAATCGCCCACGCGCCGCGCCTCGTCTACAGCCAGGGCTACGATCTCGACGACGAACGCGGCGCCATGCCCATCGGCGTCAATTGCCGGTTGTGCGAGCGGCTCGATTGTTCGCAGCGCGCCTTCCCGCCGCTGAAGCACCGTCTGACCGTCGACGATCATGTGCGCGGCATTTCGCCTTTCGGCGTTCCGGCAAGGAGCGCGTGACAGTCCGATGCGTCCCGACCCCCGTCCCATTGCCGCAACGCGTCCGCGCGATCTCTGGATCGCCATCGGCATAGCGCTGGTGCTGCATGGTTTCGCGGCGGTGGCGGGGCTGAAATGGTTCGTCGCGGCGCTGGAGCGGCCCTCGCCGGGCGCCAGTGCCACGACGATCAACCTCGCGGCTTTCAGCGACGCGCCGCAAACCGCCGAGCCGGCGCCGCCGCAGCCTGAGCCCGAAACGCCGAAAGTCGAACCGCCGAAGCCGGCGCCCGCGCCGGTGCGCCGCGCCGCGCCGCGCGAACCCGAGCCCGAGGAGGCGGCGCCCGAGGCCCCGCCGCCGCCGCCCGCCGCGATACCGGGCCCGGCCGGCCTCGCGCGCGAAGGCGCCGCCGAAACCGGCGTCGGACAGGAAACGATGGAGGCGGACTATTTCGCCACTGTCTCGGCCTGGCTGGCGCGCCACAAGCAATATCCGCGCATGGCGCGGCGTCAGCGGATCGAAGGCGAGGGCCGGGTGCAACTGCGTGTTGCGCGCGACGGCAGTTTGATTTCCTACCGGATCACGCGCAAGACAGGTTCGGTCGTGCTCGACCGCGAACTGACGGCCACCATCGAACGCGCCGCGCCGTTCCCGCCCTTCCCGCCGGACATGCGCGCCGCGACGCTCGAATTCGTGGTGCCGATTATTTTCGAATTGACCGAGTAGCGCGGCCGCTTGAGCGTTTCCAGGTGAAGTGGAAGCCGGTTCACCGTCCGGAAACGCGACAAAACAAGGACTTGGAGACGTTCATCGTTTCCGTGAAACGATGAACGTCTCTAGCGGATGACGCGCTCGGGCGGAAAGCGCAGCGCGATTTCCATGCCGCTGCCGCTTGCCTGCTTGCCGCGCACGACGCCGAGGTTGCCGCCATGCAGCTCCATCACCTTGCGCGTCAGCGACAGCGCCAGGCTTTCCTCGCGCGGTGCGCCGCTGTCCTCGGCGCTGACGAAGGGGTCGTCCACTTCCTCGATCCAGGGCAGCGCGTTCTGTTCGGCCGCCCGGTTGCGCCGCTCTGCCAGCGTGACCGCGATGCCGCCCCGTTCCTCGCGCAAGGTGAGGCGGACGGTCGAGCCGCGATGCGCGCAATGAACCGCTTCGGCCAGAAGCCGGAAAAGCCCTTGCCGGAGACGTTTTGCGTCGCCGCGCAGGCCCGGCAGGCGTTCCGGGCAATCGACTTCGATGGTCACGCCCTCGTCGAACGCATGCTGGCGCTGGCTTGCCACCGCGATCTCGGCAAGCTGCGCGAGATTGCAGATTTCGTCGGTGAGCTCGATCTGGTCCATTTCCGCTTCGGCGATGCCGAGCAGGTCCTCGATCATGTCGAGCAGCATCGTGCCGCTGGAATAGATGTCGCTCGCATATTCCTTGTAGCGCTCGGTGCCGACGGGTCCGAGGCGCTCGTTCTTCATCATCTCCGAAAAGCCGATGATATGCGTCAGCGGCGTCCGGAGGTCGTGATTGACATTGGAGAAGAAGCTCTGGCTGCGCCGCCGCGTCTCGTGGCTTTGCGCTTCGGCCGCCTGCATGGTGCGTTCGAGCTTCTGGCGCACGGTAACGTCGTTCAGGGCCGCGACGCGCGCCGGCACGCCGCCCCAGCGCGTGTCGACGATGCGCATTTCGACGAAACGGTTGTCGCCGTCGGGCCGCGTAATGGTGACGTCGTGTTCGCCGGCCTCGCTCGGCAGCCCGAAAGGCTGGCCGATCAGTTCGTCACCCTCGCGGCCGAGCAGCTCGCGCGCCGCACTGTTGGCGAAGCGCACAAGCCCCGAACTGTCGAGAATGACGATGGCTTCGGGCGTTTCCTGCACCAGCGTCACCCGCGGCTGAACGTCGGCCTCGGCCGGCGTGGCGGCGGGGCGTTCGTCCCGCGCGAGACGGCGCTTGATCGCACGGCGCAGCGCCAGGCCGAGCGCGCGCGGCGTTTCCGTGTCGGCGGCAAGGCAATCCTCGGCGCCCGCTTCGATGGCTTCCGCCTGCAATGCGGCGTCGTCGGCGCCGACCGCGATGACCGGCGCATTCGGACCGAGCGCCACCGCGCGGCGCAGGAAATCGAACGAGGGTGCCTCGCCGTTGCCGAGATCGACGATCAGCGCGTCGATGCCGGGCGCCAGCAACGGGTCGATGCCGTCCTCGGGATGGGAAAAGCTGAAGCTGAGCGGGCCCGCGGCGCCCGACGCGGCAAGGCCGCGCAGCGAATTGCAAAACGGTGTGGAGATGCTGACGACATGGGCGGCAAGCGGCGGCAGCGGCCGGCTGCCGCTCTCGCCGAGGGGGCTGATTTGGTGACTCATGGCGATACCTGGACGAGCCAAGTTCAACTCACTCTCCGCCCCCCAATGGGCCCCTGCAACCAATCACATATTCCGGCGCGAATCGGTCCACCGCTGTGTGTGTTAAGAATCCACCTATTTGGTAAACAGAAAGTAAAGGACCACAGGATTTGGTGGTTCCATTCCGGGGCAGCCACTAATGAGCGCCGTTAAGGCCCGCTTGTTCCCGGAGAGGCGATGGGCTAGGTATGCGCCCGCGCCGGATTTACGGCGCAATTCCGGCCCGAACCGCTTGTGAAGATATGAGCAAGAGCCCGAAAACCTTCCGCCCCAAGGCGCGCGTGCCGAAGGGGCTGCGCGACCTTTCCGCCGGCATGGTCCGGGCGGAACTGAGGATGCTTGCGCGCATTCGCGAGGTTTACGAGCGCTACGGCTTCGATCCGCTGGAAACCTCCGCCATCGAATATGCCGACGCGCTGGGCAAATTCCTGCCGGACGAAGACCGGCCGAACGAGGGCGTCTTTTCGTTTCAGGACGACGACGAGCAATGGCTGTCGCTGCGCTACGATCTGACGGCGCCGCTGGCCCGCTACGTCGCCGAGAATTACGACGGCCTGCCCAAGCCCTTCCGCCGCTACCAGACGGGCTCCGTCTGGCGCAACGAAAAGCCGGGGCCGGGCCGCTTCCGCCAGTTCACGCAGTTCGACGCCGACACGGTCGCCGCACCCGGCGTCGCCGCCGATGCCGAGATGTGCATGATGGGCGCCGACTGCCTCGAAGCGCTCGGCATTCCGCGCGGGCTCTACCGCATTCGCGTCAACAACCGCAAGGTGCTCGACGGTCTGCTCGAAACCATCGGCCTTGGCGGCGATGCGAATGAACTGACCCGAGCCACCGTGCTGCGCTCCATCGACAAGTTCGACAAGCTCGGCCGCAAGGGCGTCGAATTGCTGCTGGGCGCGGGCCGCAAGGACGAGTCGGGCGATTTTACGAAAGGCGCGGGCCTTTCGCCCTCGCAGATCACCGCCGTTGCCGACTATGTCGAGTCCGGTCTCGGCGAAGGCGCGACGACGCGAAAACTGGTGCTCGAAAGCTGGCGCAAGATTGTCGGTGCCAGCGCCATCGGCGCCGAAGGCCTCGACGAACTTGCCGAAATGGATGCGCTGTTCGAAGCGGCGGGCTATGGCCTCGACCGCATCGAATTCAATTCATGGATCGTGCGCGGCCTCGGTTATTACACCGGCCCGGTTTTCGAATCCGATCTGCTCTTCGAAGTGAAGGACGAGGCGGACAATCCGGTGCGCTTCGGTTCGGTCGGCTCGGGCGGGCGCTATGACGGGCTCGTCGAACGCTTCAAGGGCGTCAAGGTGCCGGCCACGGGCTTTTCCATCGGCGTCAGCCGCTTGCAGGCGGCGCTGGAACTTCTCGGCAAGCTCGACATCGAGGATGTGGCGGCGCCCGTCGTCGTGCTGACGCTCGACGCCGCGCGCATGGCCGATTACCAGCAGATGGTGAGCGAATTGCGCGAAGCCGGCATCCGCGCCGAAATGTATCTCGGCGGTTCGGGCATGAAGGCGCAGATGAAATATGCCGACAAGCGCGGCGCGCCCGTTGCCGTCATCGAGGGCGAGGATGAGCGCGCCAAGGGCGAGATCACGCTGAAGGACCTGATCCTCGGCGCCGAAATGTCGAAGGAAATCGCCGACAACACGGCCTGGCGCGAAGGCCAGCCGGCGCAGGTCGCCGTGCCGCGCGCCCGGCTGGTGGAAGAGGTGAAGGCCATCCTCGCCCGGCACGGGCTTCATTCGGGCCTCCATCGCGGCTGAGCCGCATCAATTCCCGCTTCCCGATATTTACCATTTTCATGCTAGACAGGGGCGCGCCGGGAACGGCGGAGGCCCGAAAGGTTATTCAGATGTCGTCGTCGATTGCAGCACAGGAAGGCGAAGCCTTGCGCGCCCGCGAGGCGCTGGGCCTTGCCGTGCGCGGCGGTTTCGAGCGCGCCGGCTATGCGCCCGTTTCGGCGCCGGTCCTCCAGCCCGCCGATATTTTCCTCGACATGTCGGGCGAGGACATTCGCCGCCGCATGTATGTCTTCGCCGATCCGGGCGGCAACGAGCTTTGCCTGCGCCCCGAACTGACGAT
>JAHBYM010000064.1 GCA_019635975.1 Parvibaculum sp.
CAGCGCCTCAGGCTTCACTATGTCGATTGGGGCAATGAAGACGCGCCGCCGCTCCTGATGATCCATGGCGGGCGCGACCATTGCCGCAACTGGGACTGGACGGCACAGGCGCTTCGCGACCGCTTTCACATTATTGCGCCCGATCTCAGGGGACATGGCGACAGCCAGTGGATGGTCGGCAGCGGCTACGAGATGAACGATTATGTCTATGATATCGCGCAACTGATCCATCAGAAGGGATTGGCGCCGCTTACCATTGTTGCGCATTCGATGGGCGGCGCGATCGCGCTGCGCTATACCGGGCTTTACCCGGAGAATGTCAAGAAGCTCGTCGCCATCGAAGGGCTTGGCCCCTCGCCGAAAATGCTCAGCGAGCGGAAGGCCATTTCCGGCGACCAGCGCATCCGCAACTGGATCGACGAAGTCCGCAAGCTTTCCTCGCGGCAGCCGCGCCGCTACGACAGCATCGAGGAAGCCTACAAGCGGATGCAGGGCGAGAACCCGCACCTGTCGCCCGAACGGGCGCGGCACCTGACGGTGCATGGCGTCAACCAGAACGAGGACGGCACCTACAGCTGGAAGTTCGACAATTATGTGCGCGCCTTTTCGCCGGCGGGCTTCGACGAGGAAACCTCGCAAAAGCTCTGGGAACGGATCACCTGCCCGACGCTGCTCATTCGCGGCACCGAAAGCTGGGCGAGCGACCCCGTGGCCGACGGGCGCGCGAAGCATTTCAAGAATGCCGAGATCGTCGCCGTCGAGGGCGCCGGGCACTGGGTGCAGCACGACAAGCTGGATGAGTTTCTGAAGCTGACGGAAGATTTTCTCGGCGTGTGACCGGGCGCCGCGTCAGCCTTTCGAGGCTTCCTTCAACGCGGCCAGCGTTTCGGGCGAGACGGGCGCGGTCAGCGCGGCGGCCATCGCGTCGAAGAGGGAGGCGGTGAAAAAGGTGCGGGCGGCGGTGTTTGTCGTTGCGTCGCCGCGGCGCGTCCAGATGGCGAGCGAGGTCAGCGCCATTTCGACCATCAGGCGCTGGCGCTGCACCGCGATTTCGGGCGGGAGATCGGCGAGCACGGAACCGATGAGCGCGTTGGCGCGCGAGATGCCCTCAAAACCGCTGCGGAGCGCGATGGCCGGCAGGTCGAAATCGGGATCGTTGAGCACCTGCGCGGCGAAGCGCACGAAGCGCACACCCTCCTCGGTGTCGAGAAGGCCGGTCAGGGGCTCGAAAGTGGCGCGCAGGATCGCCGGGAGGTCGCCTGCCCCGCCGGCCGCGACCAGCGCCTCGATGCGTTCGGCCCGGCGCTTGTCGATGGCGCCGACCCGGGCGTCGAGAATGGCCTCGACCAGACGCTTCTTGGAGCCGAAATGGTAATGCAGCGCGGATTCGTTGCGCTGGCCGGCCGCCGCGTTGATTTCCTTCAAGGTGACGCCATGCAGGCCGCGCTCGCCGAAAAGACGCTCGGCGGCCGCCATCAGGCGCGCCCGCGTGTCGCCACGCCGGGAAGTCCTGTCCGGGGTTTCAAGTTCACTCATACCGGTAGCGTAATGAAGGTCATTAGGGAGGGCAAGGGGGAGCGCGCATCGCCCTGCCCCAAGATGCTCAATCGCCGAAAGGCCACCAGCCGCGCCTTCTTTCGGGGAGGCCCAGCCATTCGCGCACAGCATCCTCGGCGGGCCGCGTTTCCTCCCAGACCGGCAGCGCCTCCTCGATCGCCTCGCGGGCATCGACCGAGAAGACCGAGGCGATGAAGGCGAGGCCCGCGACCGTCACCAGGATCGTCAACAGCGGCCGAAGGGCGCGCGTGATCAGTTCGAACAGTTTCCCCATGCGATCCCCCCCTCGCGATACACCCGTGTTTCTGCGGGTGCGGGAGCAGTGTCGCCTATCGCGGGCCTGTTCGCCAGTGCGGCGCGGCGCCGCTTCGCCGGGCCTCCATGGCCCCCTTGCCGCCATTTTCTGCCATTATGGCGGCTTGGGGCGCATGGGATTGACGGCGGGCGGCGGCGCGGGCTTGCGGGAAGTGGAGTTTTGCGATGAGAGCGGGCGGGTGCGGCGCCGCGGCGGAGCGGGAATGCGGGTGAGGGGCGTGCCGGGACGATGGCGCGCGGCCGCGCTTTTTGTGCTGGCGCTCCTGTTTGTGCCGGCAACGCCGGAGCATGCGCGCGCGGCCGAGGCGCCCGCCGAGAGCGCGACGGCGCCCTCGACACCGCGCTCCTGGGACCGGCCGCAAACGGCACTCCGTTTCACGACGCGGGTGACGGGGCGGCGCATCCCGGACGAGATGCGGGAGATGCTCGAAGACGCAAGGCAGCTCGGCGTCGACCTGCCCGATGCGCCACCGCCGCCGACAACGCTGGCGCAGCTCAGGCGGCGCGCACAGGACGACAGCCGGCGGCTTGTCGAGGTGCTGCGTTCGGAAGCCTATTACAACGGGCGCGTCGAGGTTTCGGTGCGCGAGGCGGCGGGCGGCGGCTTCGAGGTCATCTATCATGTCGTCACCGGACAGCGCGCGATGATCCGCAGCTTTGCGATCGTCTATCCCGATTTGCCGGACGGCGCGGACGGGCTGCCGCAGGACGGGGCGGCGCTCGGCCTGCAACCGGAACGCGCGGCGCGCGCCCAGCGCATCATCGACCTGACGAACGCCGCCGTGCGGCACCTCACCGATCACGGCTATCCGGACGCAAAGCTCGCCAACCGGCGCGTCGTCGTGGACCTGTCGTCGCATCAGGCGGATGTGACGCTCGAAATCGAGGCGGGGCCGAAGATGATTTTCGGGCCGGTGCTTGTACGCAACGAAGGCGGGCGGACGAAGGCGGATTATGTGCGCGCGCTGTCGAAGATCGAACCCGGCGCGGTTTACGACCGCAGCGCCGTCGACGCGACGATGGAAGCGCTGCGGGGCACGGGGCTATTCGAGAGCGTGGGCGTCGCTTCCGGCGAACGCGCGGCGGACGGCGCGGCGCCGCAGGAGATCGAACTGACCGAACGCCCGGCGCGCACGGTGCGGCTCGGCGCGAGCTGGGCATCGAGCGAGGGCGCCGGCGTGCGCGGCAGCTGGGAACACCGCAATCTCTTCGGCGCGGCCGAGAAGCTGACGCTCGGCCTCGCCATTGCGCAGATCGAGCAGAAGACGACGGCGGAATTTCGCAAACCGCAATTCCTGCGCGACGACCAGAGCCTGCTCGTCAGCGCCGAAATCGCCAATGCAACCACCGACGCCTATGACGAATACCGGTTGCGAACCGCCGTGTCGCTGGAACGGCGGCTGGGCGAGCGGCTGACCGGGAGCGCCGGCGTGTCGTTCGAGCTGACCGAAACGGAAGACACGACGGGGCGAACCGACTATCAGCTTTTCGGCCTGCCCGTGGTGTTGCGCTACGACAGCGCGGACGACCTGCTGGATCCGCGCAAAGGCGTGCGCGCGACGGCCGCGGCGACGCCCTTTTTCGGCGGCGCCGACGGGAACGCCACCACGTTCCTGCGCTTCGAGACCACCGGCGCCACCTATTTCGGACTTGCCGACGCATTGACGCTGGCGGTGCGCGGACGCTACGGCTCCCTCGTCGCCGATGCGACCACCGATGTGCCAGGTTCGACACGCTTCTATGCAGGCGGCGGCGGTTCGGTGCGGGGCTATGGCTACCAGATGGCGGGGCCTGTCGACGCGGCGGGCGACCCGCTTGGCGGGCTGTCGGTCATCGAGGCCGGGGCCGAGGCGCGCTACCGCGCGACGGAGACGATCGGCGTCGTCGCCTTTGTCGATGGCGGCCAAGCTTACGATGACATCATGCCGGACTTCAGCGGCCGCCTGTTGTGGGGCGCGGGGGCGGGCTTGCGCTACTACACGCCTGTCGGGCCTGTGCGCCTCGACGTCGCGGTGCCGCTGGACCGGCGGCGCGGCATCGACGACGCTTTCCAGATCTATGTATCGCTGGGTCAGGCTTTCTGATGGCGCCGGAAAAAACACATATCGGCATCGTGCTGCTGCGCCGCGTCTTCGCCGCCTTGCTGCTGGCAGCGGGGCTTGTGCTTGCGGGTGTTGCCGCCATCGTCGGCCTCATCAACATCGCGCCGGTGCGCGAGGCGGTGCTGGAGGCGGCGCTCGCGGCGGCGCGGACCGGCGACACCGAAATCGAGATCGGCGGTATCGACGGCGTGTGGCCGGGAACGCTGCGGCTCAGCGATCTCTCCATCGGCGACGCGGAGGGGGTTTGGCTGACGCTCGCCTCGGCCGAGATTGACTGGCGACCGCTGGCGCTGTGGCGCGGCGAGCTGCATGTGACGCGGCTCGACATTGAGGGCTTGCGCCTGTCGCGCGTGCCGGAAGGCGACGCGGAAGACGACGCCGACACCGATATTTTCGTGCTGCCGGACATGCCGGTCCTGCCGCTGGCGCTCAACCTCGAAGCTTTCACGCTGCGCGACATGCTGCTGGGCGAGGCGCTGGCCGGCGAGGAGATCGCCTTCGATGCGGCGGGCCATGCGCTCTACACGTTCGGACGAACGGACATTGCCATCGAGACGGTGCGGCGGGGCGAGGTGCAGGGGCGGATCGAGGCGGCGCTGCGCTACCATGCCGGACCGGAGCGCGGCACGTTCAACCTTACCCTCACGGACGGCGCGGCCGGGCAGCGGGGCATCGTGGCGCGGCTGGCGGGGCTCGACGGGGCCGACGCCGTGACGGCCGAGGCGGAGGGGCAGAGCCTTGCGGGGCTGATGACCGGGGCGCTGAAAATCGACGCGGGGGCCGCGCTGCGGCTCGACGGCGACATGCATGGCGCATTCGGCGAGCGGGTCAATCTCAACCTTCGGCTGGCGGCGCAAGGAACGACGGTGGCGCGCGAGCTGTCGTTCCTCGGCGCGCCGGAGAACGCGCGCGTCAGCGGAAGGCTGACGCAGAGGGGACGCGACGTCTATCGCATCGAGGATGCGGCGCTCGAAGCCGGCACGATCAAGGTCAATGGCGCGGCGACCGCGACACGGGGCGCCGCCGACTACGCGGTGGACGCGGCAGGGACGGCGGCCGGGCTCGAACCGTTGCTCGAACTTTCCGGCGCGGAAACCCTCGGCACCGCCGGCTGGCGTTTAAGCGGTCGGATCGGCAAGGCGGGCGACGCCGCGATCATTGAGGAAGCGACGCTGACCGCGCTTGGCGGCGAAGCGAAATTCACCGGCACGGCGCGGATCGACCTGGGCGACGGCGCGACGCAAATCGCCGGCGATGTCGAGGCGGCAATTTCCGATCTTGCGCCGCTCGGCCGCGCGATCGGGCAGACGATGCGCGGCACGGCCGAAGCGACGCTGACATCGCTGCAATTCGGAGACGGCGCGGGCAGCGGCGAGATCGCGCTGCGGACCGGGCCCATCGAGACCGGCGATGCGGGCCTCGACCGGCTTCTCGCCGGGGGTGTGACGGCAACAGCAGTCGCCGGTTTCAACGATGCGGGCGCGCTGTCGATCGCCGATCTCGATGCGGCGGCGGGCGGGCTCAAACTCGATGGCCGGTTTTCCATGACGGCGGGCGGCGAGATCGACGGGGCGGCGTCGCTGACGGTTGCCGAAATCGCCGACCTCGCGGGCGAGGATCTGCGCGGTGCGCTGGCCGCCTCGGCGACACTGGGCGGGCGGCACGACGCGGCGCGGTTGACGGTGACGGCCGAACTCAACGACGGCGCGGCGGGCGGCATCGACATCGCGCATGCGGCGCTCGACGCCACGCTGGTGCAGGGCGGAACGGGGACGGCGACGCTCCGGCTCGACGGCGCGGACGGGCGCGCCACGATCGCAGCACCGGTGACGCTGCCGGCCGCGGGCGGCGCGCGCTTCGAGAAAATCGAGGCCAGTATTTTCGGCGCGGCGCTGACCGGCGCTGTGGCGCTGTCGCCGGACTGGATTGCCGACGGGCAGATTTCAGGTCGGCGCATCGCGCTGGAACCGCTGGGCAAACTCGCCGGGATTACGCTTGCCGGACGCGGCGACATCGCGCTGACGCTCAGCGACGTGCGGGGACGGCAGGACGCGCAGGCGACACTCACGGCGCGGCGCGTCGCCATCGAGCTCGACGAGGTGCTGACGCTGGACGGGGTTGCGGTCGAGGCGGCGCTCAGCGATCTCGGCGGTGCGGCAACGCTGGATGCGCGGCTCGTCGCGGAAGGCGGGGCGGCCGGCAACACGCAGTTCAACGAAATCTCCGCAAGCGCGCGCGGGCCGCTCGACAATGTCGCGCTGACGGCAAAGCTCACGGGCGAAAGGCTGTCGCTGCGCAGCGAGCCTGTGGCGCTTGCCTTTGACGGGGCGTGGCACGGCGAGAGGCTGGCGCTCGACCGGCTGAGCGCGTCGATCGGCGCGACCGGCCTGACGCTGGCCGAGCCGACGGCGATTGCGCTGACGGCGGGCAGCATCGCGATCGAGCGGCTGGCGCTTGCCTTCACGAGCCCCGCGGGGCCCGGCGCGCTGACGATGGCGCTGACGCAAGGCCCGCGCGCCGCGCGCGTTTCATTCGAGGCCGATGCCTTTCCGCTGGCGCTGCTGACGCCGCTGCTGCCGCTCGACGCGGCCGGTGGCGCGATGTCCGGCACGGCGACGCTCGACACCGCGCGCGAACAAGGCGAGGTGGCGCTTCGCTTCACCGATGTGCGGTTGCCGGACGCCGATCTCGACATGCAACCCGCATTCGGTGCGACGCTGGACGGACGCTGGGCGCAGAGGCGCCTGACGGTGAAGGCGCTGGCGCATGGCGTGTCGGAAGAACCGTTCGTGCTCAATGCGTCGCTGCCGCTGGTGCGCGACCCGGACGGCGCCTGGCCGGTGCTGCCGGCGCGCGGCGCGGTGGAGGGCGATCTCAACTGGCGCGGTCCGATGGCGTCGCTGATGGCGCTGGCCGACCTGCCCGGGCAGCGGCTCGCGGGCGACGCCACGGTTGCACTTGCCGCGAGCGGCGATATTTCGGCGCCGGTGTTTTCGGGCGCAGCACGGCTGACGAACGGCGTTTTCGAAAATTTCGCGACCGGGACCCTGTTTCGCGACCTCGACATGCGCATCGAGGGCGAGCGCAGCGAGGTGTTGCGGTTCACGCTCGATGCGCGGGATGGCGGCGGCGGACGGCTGACATCGGAGGGCACGCTGACGCTGGCGGCGACGGCGGCGCAGGCCGTGGCGGTGCGCGCGCGGCTGAGCGACATGCAGATCGTGCGGCGGCAGGACCTGACGCTGTCGGCGACCGGCGATCTCGCGCTTGCCGGCGCGGCCCTGCCGCCGAGGGAAGACGCGCCGCTGAAACTTTCGGGCGCGCTCACCGCGACCGATGCGTTGTTGGTCATTCCCGAGCGGCTGCCCGGCAGCGTTCCGCACATCGCGGTCATCGAGGTGAACGAACCCGACGGCGCGGCGGCCGCGCGGCCGATGGAGGATGCAGCGCCGTTTCCGGCCGAACTCGACCTCGCCTTCGCCATCGGCAATCCGCCCGCGCAAGTGACCGGGCGCGGCGTCGATGCGTTGTGGACGGGCGAGCTGAAGGTGACGGGTCCGGCCGAGAACCCGCGCGTGACGGGGACGCTGCGCAGCCTGCGCGGCACGCTGGAATTCGCCGGCAAGACGTTCACGCTGTCGCGCGGGCTGGTGACTTTCCGGGGCGAGACGCCGCCCGACCCGGACATCGACATCGCGCTCGACTATACGCGGGGCGACTTCAAGGCGACCGTCGCTGTGGGCGGGCGCGGCTCGTCGCCGGCGGTGACGCTGCGGTCGCAACCGCCGATGCCACAAGACGAAATCATCTCGCGCATATTGTTCGAGAAGCGCGTCGGCGAGCTGAGCGCGCTCGAGGCGGCGCAGCTTGCCAATACGGCGGCCGAGCTTTCCGGCGCCGGCGGCATTGGCGGCTTCGGCCTGCTTGGACAGATGCAACGCTCGCTCGGGCTCGATGTGTTGCGCGTCGACCAGGGCGCCTCGGGAGGCACGACGGTGGCGGCGGGGAAATATCTGCGCGAGGGATTTTATGTCGGCGTCGAGCAGGGCGCGCTGGCCAGCGATTCATCGGTGAAGATCGAGATCGACCTCACCGACAATATCAGCGTCGACACGAAAGTCGGTCAGGACGCAACGGGCGATGTGGGCATCAACTGGAAATGGGACTATTGAGGCGGCCGGTCAGTAACCGGGGCCGCCGGTGATGCCCTTGCTGGTCGTGGCGCCGCTGGTGAAGTTGTTGATCTTGTCGATCTGTTCCTGATTGCGGATTTTCTCTTCGCGCTGCCGGCGCTCATATTCCTCGGCATACATCTCCGCGTCGTGCATTTCCTGCGTGTTGTATGCGTCGTCATAGTCGGAACGGAAATTGACCGGCGGCGAATCGATCGGATCGGAAGTTTCATAAAGGACGGAACCGCCGGACGGCGGCGTTTCGTCGTCGGCCTGCACGGCAAGCGGCGCGATTACGATCAACAAGGCCGCCATCCACCCGGCCCCGGCAAAGGCCCATTTGTTTCCGTTCATCCGACACCACACTTTCTGCAACGCCACAAACCCGCAGCGAACCTTCCGCCCGTGACTATACAGGAAAGCCCGGCGCTCCGACACAGCCGGTTTCGGGCCTGAAATGGCCGAAGGCTAACTGGCTTTCGGGCCCGGCGCCCGCCGCGCCGCCGCCGCTCTCCTCCGTTCACGGACATTCGGGCGGGGCGTATTTCTTCGCGGCCGCACAAGATTTTTCCGCGCAGATGCAGCAATGGAGGCCGGACGATCTGCCGCACCCGGCGAGGCCGGAACGGACACCTTGTCGCGGCGTCAGGCCACTCAAAATAGGTACATTTTTTCTAGGGTTATTACCCCAATACGGACCCCCCTGCGGGGCCCGGCGGGAAACGGTCGGCGGCGGCGAAGGACATGACGAAGGTTACCTATATCGAGTTCAACGGTACGGAGCACAGCGTCGATGTCGCCGACGGATTGTCGGTGATGGAAGGGGCGGTGCGTTACACCATTCCCGGCATCGAGGGCGATTGCGGCGGCGCCGGCGCCTGCGCGACCTGCCATGTCTATGTCGATGAGGGCTGGCTCGAAAAGCTCGATCCGATGGATGAGCTCGAGCGCGACATGCTGGATTTCGCCTTCGACGTGCAGCCGAACAGCCGGCTTTCCTGCCAGATCAAGGTCGAACCATCGCTCGACGGGCTCGTCGTCAAGACGCCCGCGCGCCAGTACTAGCGAGAACGGAGCACCAACGAGACCCGGAACCACCGGCCGCACAGAAGAGAAAACAAGCGGCCAACTCAGGAGGAAGACCATGAGTGCCAATGCCAAGGTCGTCTCGAAAGGCGACTGGAAAGTTTCGATGACGCCGGACGACATCTATCGCAACCCGATGGATATCGCCTGGACGTTCAACTACATCTTTTCGGAAGACAAGGTGGAGGATCTCTACAAGCGGGCGAAACAGAACCAGTGGGATTCCGACGATCTGTTGCCCTGGGACACGGTCGTCGACCCCTCGCGCCCGCTGATCGCCAATGACAGCGACATCTATCACAAGATGCCGTTCTTCAAGAAGCTGTCGAAATCGCAGCAGGAAACCTTCACCGCGCATTCGACGGCGCAGCTTCTGTCGCAATTCCTGCATGGCGAGCAGGGCGCGCTGATGACGGCGGCCTGCGTGACGCATTCGGTGCCGGACGAAGGCGCCAAGCTCTATGCCGCGACGCAGACGATGGACGAAGCGCGGCATGTGGAGGTCTATTCGAAATATTGCGACAAGATCGCGCTGATCTATCCGATGTCGCCGTGGCTGAAGCAGCTGATCGACGTGACGCTGCAATCGGACCGCTACGAGAAGGTGATGATCGGGATGAACATGATCGTCGAGGGGCTCGCGCTCGGCGCCTTCAACAACATGTACCGAACCACCACCTGCCCGCTGCTGAAGCAACTGACCTTCAATGTGATGCGCGACGAAAGCCGCCATGTCTCGTTCGGGCATGTGTTTCTCGGGCCGGTGTTCAAGAAGATGCATGCCGACGATCTGGAGGAGCTTGCAGAGTTCGCGTTCCAGGCCGTCAACATTCTGGTCAAGGCGCAGACGGCCGGGACGATCGCCAACAAGGTCGATCCGGGTTTCATGGAGGTGCTGGCGAATAGCGGCATCGACGCCGAGGACTTCTTCAAGGGCCTCAAGGAAGCCGAGGAAGCGGGCATCACCCGCGACCTGCCGCCCGGCCAGGTGCATGCGCTGAAGGACCTGATGATGCCGGCGCTGGCGCGTGTCGGGTTGCTGACGCCGACGGCGCGCAAGAAGTACGACGAAGCGGGCATTCCGGTGTTCGACGACATCCGCGTGCTGCAGGCGATGGAAGGCGGGCATCCGACCGGCGAGGCGGCTGCCTGAAGAAATAAAGAGGATCGTCCCCATGTTCCGGCGGCGCCGGGACATGGGGAACGGCGGCGGTGCGCGCAACAGCAAGGAGAGAATGGCGAGATGAGCAAGACAGATGCGCGCGACGCGGAGCGGCCCGATTTTCATCGGGCGCTGGTCGAGGGGATTCCCGAGGCGATCATCGTTTCGACGCCGGAGGGCGAGATCACCTATTTCAATCCAGCATCCGAAAGACTGCTTGGCTACAAGGCCGGTGAGGTGATCGGCAAGAGCATCACTGTGCTGGTGCCGCAGCAGCCGGGACGGCGCGCCGACCCGGTCAAATGGCTGGCGCGCTGGGCGGCCGAACCCGAACACGAGCAGTCGCGCTTTCTCGACCTGATCGGGCGGCGCAAGGACGGACACGAAATGCCGGTCGATGTGCGCGTGGTCGAGGCGCGGATCGGCGGTGCGCCGCGATTTCTGATCACCTTCCGCGACAACAGCGTCAGGCGTCAGGAACAGATCGCCTACAAGGAACGCCACCTGCTCTTTTCACGTATTCTGATGGTGGCCGAAGACGGAATCATTTCGGTCGATGCAGAGCAGAAGATCACCTTCTTCAACCTGAAAGCCGAGAAGATGTTCGGCTACCGCGCGGAAGAGGTGCTGGGGCAGAAGCTCGACATGCTGCTGCCCGAGCGCTTCCGGAAGCCGCATGCCGGACAGGTCAAGGCCTTCGGCACATCGAAGGACGCATCGCGCTGGATGAGCGACCGCGGCCCCGTGACCGGCCGGCGCAAGGACGGCAGCGAGTTTCCGGTCGATGCCACGATCACCAAGGTCGAGACGGGCGGCCGGATCACCTATACCGCGCATCTGCGCAGCAGCGCCGGCAAGACGACGCGCATCGAAAAGGCGAATTGAGCCGCGTCACCGTATGCGTATCAGGGCGCGTCGGCGACCTGGACCACCAGTTTGCCGATATTGCCGCCATCGAAGAGCTTGTTGACGGCGGTGGGCGCGTGTTCGAGACCGTCGACGATGGTTTCGCGGTGCTTGATCTTTCCTTCGGCGACCCATTGGGCAAGCTGCATCGTGCCCTCGGCGAATTTGGCCATGAAGTCGATGACGATGAAACCGCGGACGGTGATGCGCCGCATCAGGATCGGCGAAAAATCGGCGCGCATGGCCGGGTCGCCGGTGTTGTAGCCGGAGATCATGCCGCAAAGCGGCATGCGGCTGAACAAGTTCATGCGCGCCATCACGGCTTCCATGATTTCGCCGCCGACATTTTCGAAATTGACGTCGATGCCGTCGGGCGTCGCAGCGGCAAGCTGTTCACGCCAGTCCTTGCGCTTGTAGTCGACAGCGGCGTCGAAGCCGAGGTCCTCAACGATGTGGCGGCATTTGTCCGGTCCGCCGGCGATGCCGACGGCGCGGCAACCCTTGATCTTCGCGATCTGGCCGACGACCGAACCAACGGCGCCGGCCGCCGCCGAGACGACCACCGTGTTGCCGGGTTGCGGCTGACCCAGTTCAAGCAGGCCGAAATAGGCGGTGAGGCCGGTCATGCCGCAGGCGCCGAGCATGGTGGGCAGGCCGACCGGCAGGCCCTTGGGCAGCACGCCCATCGCGTTCGCGCCTTCATCGGCGATGCAGTAGTCCTGCCAGCCGGTGAGGCCGCTCACATGATCGCCTTCCTTGTAGCGGGCCGAATTCGACTTCACGACGACGCCGATGCCGCCGCCGCGCATGACGGCACCGATCTCGACCGGCGGCATGTACTGGTCCATGTCGCTCATCCAGATGCGGTTGGTCGGATCGAGGCTGAGATAGAGCACGCGCACCAGCGCCTGTCCGGGGCCGGGCTCGGGGATCGGCTCCTTCACGAAATCGAAGTTCGAGGTTTCGATGCGGCCGGTCGGGCGCGACTTCAGGCGGAACTGGCGGTTGACGTCGTTCTTCATTTTTTCTCCCCTCATGCGCCTTACGGCAACACGATTTCAAACCAGAAGTCGAAGCGGTCGAGCAGCGCCAGGAAATCGGCAAAGGCCGCGCTATCGCCTGCGATCGAAACTTTCTTTTCGGCAATCGCCGCGTCGAGCGTCGTTTCGCCGACCACCAGTTCGACCAGCACGGCGCGGGTCAGCGCGACGGCGACGGCGCCCGCGATCTTCCTGTCCTTGTAGTGATGCAGCACCGCATTTTCGAGCGTCAGCGCGTAATGCTCGCTTGTATCGGTGAAGGTCAGGCCGAAAGCAAGCTGGCGCGCACCGGCCTTGACGCCGTTGAGGCGCACCGAGAGCGAGTCGAGAAGCTGTTCGGCGGGGAGCGTTTTCAACTGGCCGGCCGCACCCTGACGCGGCACGTCGGACGGCGGACGCGGATTGCGGAGTTCCATCGCGGCCGTCAGGTAGAAGCCGCGCCACGGACCCGACTCCGCCTGATAGCCCATCTGTTCCAGCGCATCGGCCTGCAAGTGCCGCGCATCGGCATTCGACGGATCGGCGAAGACCAGATGATTGACAATCTCTGCGACCCAGCGATATTCGCCCTTGTCGAAGGCGGCGCGCGCTTTTTGCAACAGCGCATCGGCGCCGCCGGCGAGATCGACATAGCGCTTGCCGGCCTCGACCGGCGGCAGCTTGTGCAGGTTTGCCGGGTTGCCGTCGAACCAGCCGAGATAGCGCTGATAGACGGCCTTGGCGTTGTGATTGAGCGTGCCGTAATAGTCGCGCGTGTACCATTCGCTGGCCAATGTCGGCGGCAGCGCCAGCACCTCGGCGATTTCGAGCGGCGTCAATCCGTGATTGGCGAGGCGCAAGGTCTGGTCGTGAACATATTTATAGAGGTCGCGCTGCTTTTTCAGGAAGGCGACCGTCGCATCGCGGCCCCAGCGCGGCCAGTGATGGCTGGCGAACATCAGCTCGGCATCGCCGGCGAAAAGCTCGATCGCCTCGTCGATATACCAGCTCCAGGATTTGGCGTCGCGCACCTGCGCGCCACGCGGCGTGTAGAGATTGTGAAGCTGGCAGGAGCAATTCTCGGCCATGCAGAGCGCCTTGAATTGCGGGAAGTAGAAATTCATTTCGGCCGGCGCTTCGGTGTCGGGCGTCACCTGGAAGACGATCTCGACACCGTCGACAACGAGCTTCGTGCCGGTTTCGGAAATGCTGACAGTCGGCGGGACGAGGCTCACCTGCCCCATCGACACGGTCTTGCCGAGGCCGGCATCGACATGGCCCTTCGGTCCGCGCGGCAAGAGCGCGCCATACATATATGTCGCGCGGCGGCCCATCGCGTTGCCGGCCAGCACGTTTTCGGCGACCGCTTCCTCGAGGAAGCCTTCGGGCGCAATGATCTGCAATCCGCGCTCGATGTCGGCATCGCTCAGCACGCCATAGACGCCGCCATAGTGATCGACATGGCTATGGGTGTAGATGACGGCGGTGACGGGCTTGTCGCCGCGGTGCTTGCGCATCAAGGCGAGCGCGGCTGCGGCGGGTTCGGCCGAAATCAACGGGTCGATGACGATGTAGCCGGTGTCGCCTTCGATGAAGGTGATGTTGGAAAGGTCGAAATTGCGGACCTGATAGATGCCGGGCACGACCTCGAAGAGGCCGTGGATCGCGTTGAGCTTCGACTGGCGCCAGAGGCTCGGGTTGACCGTGTCCGGACAGCCGGCGCAGCCGTCATGCGCGGTGTCGATGAA
>JAHBYM010000065.1 GCA_019635975.1 Parvibaculum sp.
GCGCAGGAAAAGTCGCGGCCGGAAATCTGGATCATCTCCAACGTGCTTGAAAACGGAAAGCCCATCGGCGCGCTCGGCGACAAGGAAGCCGAGTGGCACACCGACATGTCCTATGTCGCGGCGCCGCCGATGGCGAGCATTCTCTATTCGCTTGAAATTCCGAAGACCGGCGGCGACACGAGTTTCGCCAATATGTACAAGGCGCTCGAAGCGCTGCCGGCCGACCTGCGCGCCGCGATCGAGGGGCGCAGCTGCAATCACGATGCAAGCACCACCAGCGTCGGCGAGTTGCGCGCCGGCGCCGACGCCGTTCTCGATGTGCGCACGGCGCCGGGTGCGAAGCACCCCACGATCCGCACCCATCCCGCAACCGGCGGCAAGGCACTTTATCTCGGCCGCCGCCTCAACGGTTACATCGAGGGCTACAGCGTCGAGGAAAGCGAGAAGCTGCTCGACCGCTTGTGGACGCATTGTGCGAAACCGGAATTTTCATGGACGCATCAATGGGCGGTCGGCGACATGTTGATCTGGGACAATCGCTGCGCCATTCACCGGCGCGACGGTTTCGACGGGCGCGAGCGCCGCGTCATGCACCGCACCCAGATCAAGGGCGACGCGCCGCGCTAACATCGGCCAGCGCGACCTTGCGTCAAATTTCGTCCGATTGACTTTGCCTGCGGATGCGCCAGTTTCTGCTGCAAAAGCATTGTCTGTTGGAGGAAATCTCATGCGCGCGCTGGTGCTCGAAAACGGTTTCGGGATCGAAAATCTGAGCCTCAAGGAGCGCGACGTTCCGAAGGCGGGGCCGGGGCAGGTCGTGCTGAAAATGAAAGCCGGCTCGCTCAACTACCGCGATCTCGCCACCGTCACCTTCGGTGGCAATCCGAAGCTGCTGCCGCTGGTGCCGTTGTCGGACGGCTGCGGCGAGGTGATCGAGGTGGGCGAGGGTGTCACGCGCCTGAAAAAAGGCGACCGTGTCGCGCCGGGCTTTTTCCAGGGCTGGATTTCCGGCGGGCCCGTCGCCGAGCTTCTCGGCGCCACGGCGCTTGGCAGCCCGATCGACGGTTGCGCGCAGGAATATATGGTGCTTTCCGCCGAGGGCATGTCGAAAGCGCCGTCGAACCTGTCGGATGCGGAAGTTGCCTGTCTCCCTTGCGCGGCGCTCACCGCCTGGCGGGCGCTGGTGGTCGAAGGCAACATCAAGGCCGGCGACACGGTGCTGGTGCAGGGCACCGGCGGCGTTTCGATTTTCGCGCTGCAATTCGCCAAGGCGATGGGCGCGCGCGTCATCGTCACGTCCTCGTCGGACGAGAAGATCGAACGGGCGAAGAAGCTCGGCGCCGACGATGCGATCAACTACAAGGCAACGCCCGACTGGGAAATGGAAGCGCGCAAGCTCACCGGCGGGCGCGGCGTCGATCATGTGGTCGAAGTCGGCGGCGCCGACACTTTTCCGCGCTCGATCACGGCGGCCCGCGTCGGCGGGCATATCGCGGTCATTGGCATACTCTCCGGCCTCACCAAGGATGTGAATGTCGCGGCGATTTTCGCGCAGAACCTCAAGATCAGCGGCATCACGGTCGGCAGCCGCACGCAGTTCGAGGAAATGTCGCGGGCCATCGAACAGAACGATATTCATCCGGTCATCGACAAGCATTTCCCGCTGGCGCAAGCGCAGGAGGCTTTCCGGCTGATGCAGGGCGCCTCGCATTTCGGCAAGATCGTTCTCGATATTTAACATCTTGATTATATATTAGCTTGGGTGTTAGATACCTTCCGTCACGAATACGGGAGGATGACATGACCCGAAAGAGCGGAGCCGCGGCGGCGGAAGTCGTGCCGGCGCTTTTTTACGACGATCCGAATGCCGCGATGGCCTGGCTCGAGCGGGTGTTCGGCTTCGAGACCTCGCTCTGCGTCACCGACACGGAGGGGAAGGTGCAGCATGCCGAGCTCGATTTTGGCAATGGCCGCATCATGCTCGGCGGCACGGGCTGGGCGCCGTTTCCCACAAGCCCGAAATCGCTCGACGGCCGGAACACGCAATGCGTTCATGTGCAGGTGAAGGATGTGAACGCGCATCATGCGCGCGCCGCCGCCGAGGGCGCCACCATCGCCGCGCCGCCGGAAGACCAGTTCTACGGCGACAGGGTCTATCGCGCGTTCGATTGCGAGGGACATTTCTGGACCTTCGGCCAGACCGTCCGCGCGATGTCGCATGAGGACATGGAAGCGGCGGGCGAGTTCATCGTCAAGGGCAAGGCGTGATGCGCGAGGCCGCGCCGCCGCCGGAAGAGATCGACCGTATTCTGGCGGCGCTTGCCGACCCGACGCGGCGGCGCATGGTCGACATGCTGCGCGAGGGGCCGATGCGTGCCGGCGACCTCGCGGCGGAATTCGCGATCAGCGGCCCGGCCGTCAGCCGTCATCTGCGCGTCTTGCGCGAAAACGATCTGATCGAGGAAACGCGCGACGAGGCGGATGCGCGGGCGCGGCTCTACCGTTTGCGGGCGCAGCCATTTTCCGAGTTGCAGGCCTGGCTCGAAGAGGTTGCCGCCTTCTGGACCGTGCAGCTCGACGCTTTCAAGCGCCATGCCGAAAGGCGCCCCCGCAAGGGCAAACGGAAATGAGCGGCAAAGTCGCCGTCGCGATCAAGCTCGCGGTCGAGCCCGCTGAGGCGTTTCGCGTCTTCACCGAGGATGTCGATCTCTGGTGGCAGCGTGGCATCAAGTTCCGCTTTCACCCGCGCAAGAACGGCGTCATGCGTTTCGAGCCGGGCGAGGGTGGGCGCCTTGTCGAAGTCTATGACGACGCGGCCGGCGACATCTACGAGGTGGGTCGCATTCTTGTCTGGGAGCCGGGCGTCCGTCTTGTCTTCGAATGGCGGCCACCGAACTACCGCGAAGGACAGGTCACCGAAGTCGAGTTGCGCTTCCAGCCGGTCGAGGGCGGCACGCGCGTCCTGCTCGAACATCGCGGCTGGGAAACCATCCCCGCCGGTCATCCGGCGCGGCATGGGCTCTCCGATGTGCCGTTCCTCGGCACGATGGGCGGCTGGTGGCAGGAGCAACTCGCGGCGCTGAAGGCGCGGCTCTAGCCCCAGAGTTCCCGTTCCGCCGGATGCACCGTGCTCCCCTCGTAGCGCAGGCCGGGCGCGCGGTCTTTCGCCAGCAGCAGCGGCCCGTCGAGATCGACATAGTCGGCCTGTTGCGCGATCAGCATGGCCGGCGCCATCGCGAGCGATGTCGCGACCATACAGCCGACCATCACCCGCAATTCGCGCCGCTTCGCGCAGCGCACCACCGACAGCGCTTCGGTCAGCCCGCCGGTCTTGTCGAGTTTGACATTGATGAAATCGTAGAGGCCGGCGAGCCGCTTGATGCCTTCAAGGCCATGCGCGCTTTCGTCGGCGCAGAGCGGCACAGGCGAGCCGAGCCCGCGCAGTGCCTCATCGTCCTTTGCCGGCAGCGGCTGCTCGATCAGCGCCACGCCCAGCCGCGCCAGTTCGCGCGCCATCGGCAACACGTCGTCCGCTCGCCAGCCTTCGTTGGCATCGACGATCAACGTTGCGTTCGGCGCGCCGTCGCGCACCGCCTCGACGCGGGCGATGTCATCCGGCCCGCCGCCGAGTTTCAGCTTCAGCAGCGGACGGTGCGCATTTGCGCGCGCGGCCTCGCGCATCGCGTCCGGCGCGGCGAGGCTCAGCGTATAGGCGGTGGTCACAGGCCCCGGTTCGGCAAGGCCTGCGAGCTTCCAGACCGGGCATTGCGCCTGCCGGGCCTCAAGGTCCCACATCGCGCAGTCGATGGCGTTGCGCGCCGCGCCGCGCGGCATCGCCCGTTGCAATTCCTCGCGCGTCAGCCCGTCGGAAATCCGGGGTTGCAGGGCGCGGATCGCGGCCAGCGTGTCCTTTTCACTTTCGCCGTAACGCGCATAAGGAACGCATTCGCCGCGCCCCGTCGCGCCGTTTTCGCGCAGCTTCACGACGATGACGCGGGCTTCCGTCTTCGAACCGCGCGAAATCGTGAAGGCGCCGGCGATTGGCCAGGATTCGATGTCGGCGTCGATTTCGCGCATGGAAAGGGGTGGCCTCGTTGCCCGCTGGAATCGGAGCGCGATCATGGCGCGCGGGCGCGCCGCCGCCAAGCCCCGTATTGGGACGGGTGGGGGCGGCTAGACGCGGCCGGCGAAGAAGGCGCCGTTCCAGTGCGGTCCGGGCGGATCGGCCTCATAGGCGGCAATGCGCGCTTCGTAGAAGTCGTAAAGCGTCGGGATTGCGCCGTTGAGCTTGCGGCATTCGGAGATGGCGGCGCGCGCTTCCGCCCAGCGCTGGCTGCGATAGGCCGAGAAGATCAGCGCATGGGCTTCCTGCAGCGCGCGGAATTTCGGGTTGGCGCGCATGATCGGGTCGCCGAGCAGCGCATAGACGCGGCGGCCTTCCGGGTGGCGCGGCGTCGATACGAGGTCGATTTCGAGCAGCGCATAGCGCGCACCGACGGCCTTTTGCGCGCCTTCGCCGACGATGATCGCGGGACCGTAGTGGCGGGCGTTGCGCTGCAGATAGGCGGCAAAGCTCACCGGCTCGCCCAGCACGCCATAGTCGAAGCGCTGCACGGCGCCCATGTTGCCGGTGATGGCGGTGCCGGTGTCGATGCCGATGGAGAGGCTCAGCGGCACATGGCTCAGATGCTGGCGGCGCGCGTCTTCCTCGAGGAATTCGTTGAGCGCTTCGAGGTTTTCGACCATGCGCAGTGCCGCGTCGCAGCCTTTCGAGGCGTGGTCGGCGACGTCCAGCGGCGCGTTCCAGACCGCATAAAGCGTGTCGCCGACGCCACGATCCACCATGCCGTTGCGGTCCTGCACGATCTTGGTCATCGGCGAGAAGAAGCGGTTCAGAATGTCGGCATAGGCTGTCGGGTCTTCGAGATAGCGGTCGGCGATGATGTTGAAGCCGCGCAGGCCGGCCACCACCGAGGTCACGTCTCGCAGGGCACCTTCGGCGCGGATCAGGCGCGGATTGGATTTCATCTTCGCAAGGCCCGACGCCGAGAGCCGGCGGCCGAACTGCGTTTCGACGAAGCGGATCTCGTCTTCGGTGTGCAGCCGGGTCATCAGCGCCCCCGTCAGGCATGCGAGCAGCAGCGTCGTGCCGCCAAGCGCCGGGTCGATCAACCAGCGATGGTTCTCGAATGCCCACCACGAGCCATAGGCGCCGCCGGCGATCAGCAGCAGCGTCATCATGAAGCCCCAGCGAAAGCGGAAGCGGCGCACGACCAGAATGACGAGGATGCCGCCGAGGAAAATGAAGAGCTGTTCGGCGCTTGCCGCCCAGCCCGGACGAACCAGGAAATGACCGGCCGCGATCTGGTCGATGGCGCTGGCTGCAATTGCGCCGGAGGCGAGTGCGGTGCCCGCAGGCGTGTCGAAAAGGCGTTCGGCGCCGTTGGCGGAAACGCCGATCACGGCGACGCGGCCTTCGAGCGACGGCACATCCGATGCGCGCGCCAGCACTTTCCAGGCGGACACGGCGCTTCGCGTGTCGTCGCGTCCGAAATAAAGCCGCAGCTTGCCGTCCCGTGTCGTCTGCGCGACGAGCGGCGTGCCGCCGATCTCGACACGCTCGATGCCGGGCTCCATCTCGAACGAGAAGCCACTTTCGGGTGCCGCGACGATGGCGCGGTAGCCGGTGCCGCCGCGCACAACGCGCAGCGTTTCGAGCACGTTCGAGGGGTGGAGTTTTCCGCTCAGGTTGACAAGCAGCGGCAGCTCGCGAACGCGCGCGCCCGGCGTGCTGTCCGGCATGCTCGCGCCGACGCCGCGCGCCGCCGCTTCGAAGGGCGCAAGCGTCGGCCGCCAGCTCTTGTAGTCGTGCATGTAGTGCCGCGGATCGCCACCTTGCGGCGCGACCTCCGCGGGGAGGGCCGGCGCATGTTGCCCGTCGAAAGCGGTCTTGCCGGGCACGAAGGACACGATCGACGGCGTCCCGCGCAGCAGTTCGGCCAGTTCCCGGTCGTGGTCGGGCAGGCTTTGCAACGCGCCGATGAAATCGCCTTCGGCCGGCAGCGGCGTCCAGAGGCGCATCAGTTCACGGATCGCGGTCGGATCGGGTTCGGAGAGCGCCGCGTCGATCAGGACGGCCGAGGCGCCGGTTTCGCGCATCCGGTCGACAAGCTCGGCGACGCGCTTGCGCGGCCAGGGCCATGCGCCGTAGCGCTTCGCGGTCTCGGCGTCGATGTCGACATAGACGGCGCGCGGTCCGGCGGGCGTGGCTTCACGCGGCAGGATCTGCTGATAGATGTCGAAGACCTGGTTCTGCAGGAAGCTTCCGGCGCCGCGCAAATCGTAGATCGCAACGGCGAGCCCCAGCACCAGCACAAGGCCGGGCAGGATCGCGGATAGTCTGCGGAATGCAGGCGTCGGATTCATGTCTCACTGCGACCGCCCCGGACAACAATGCCGGAACGGGTGCCCCATATTGAAACTTTCGACCCCGCCCTTGTCTTGTTAAGGGACAAAGACGGATGCCGCCACTGCTTTTGCTGCAGCTTTCGTTCCAGCGCCGGGCCGGCGCGCGGCAGGCTATATTATGGCGATATGTGGAGGTTATTCGGCGCCGGTCTCGCGCTTCAGATAGGCGATCAGGCTGGCGCGCTCCTCGGGCTTTCTCAGGCCGGGGAAAGCCATGCTGGTCCCCGGCACCACCGCCGACGGCTTTTCGATATAGGCCGACATGGTTTCGTCGTCCCACACCAGGCCTTCCTCGCCCTTGGCCTTCATCGCGCGGGAATAGGTGACGCCCTCGCGTATTCCGGCCGTCGTACCGAAAATGCCGTGGAGGTTCGGACCGATGACGTTTTTCCCGCCTTCATCGAGCGTGTGGCAGGCCTTGCAGCGGGCAAACAGCTTTTCGCCCAGCGCCAGATCGGGTTCGTCGGCGCTTGCGGCGCCCGAAACCGAAAAAGACAGAGCCAGAACCGCCAAACCCGCATAGAGACCGCGCATCGCAACATCCTCCAGAAGACCGGAACCCGAACCTTGCCCCGGCGAGCCGCCGGGCCGGAGCGCAGGCTAAACGAATTTGCCGGGAAAGGAAGGTCGGGCAGAAGGCCGGGACGGCTTGCCGCAGGCCGGGGCGGCGGGCAAAGTGGCCCCTTCGGCAGGTTGAGGCGAGGGGCGGGGACGATTTGGCCGGAATGCGCAATTCAGCGGGACGGGAGGCCGGCGCCGCGCCGCGCGCCTCCTGCGAGACCGGCGTCGACGGCCAGACCCTGCATATCGTTGCGGCGGGCGACTGGTCGATCGTTCATCTCGATCCGGTCGACCGGCAATTGCGCGCGCTGCTGGCCGCGCCGCCATCCGTGCGACGCGCCGAAATCGACCTTGCGGCGATCGACCGTTTCGACACGGCGGGCGCTTGCGTGCTGGCGCGCACGGCGGCGCTGCTCCGCGACAAGGGCCTGACCGTCGATCTCAAGAACATGAGCGAGGCCCAGCGCATCCTGATCGACAAGATCGACGCGGGCGGAATGCCGGAGCCCGTTCGTCATCTTTCCGAGCCGCTCTACATCCAGGTGACGGCCCGGGTCGGCGAGGCGGTGCGCGCCATCGGCGAGGAAGCGATGGGCATGCTCGGCTTCGTCGGCGCCGTCGTCGCCACCATCGGCCGCACCATCGTCCATCCCCGCCGTCTTCGCGTCGTGCCGTTTGTGCATCACATGGAGAAGGCCGGTTTCGACGCCCTGCCGCTCGTCTGCCTGCTGACGTTCCTGATCGGCGCCGTCGTTGCCCAGCAGGGCGCGGTGCAGCTTCGCCAGTTCGGCGCCGAGGTCTTCACGGTCAATCTCATCGCCATCATCTTTCTGCGCGAGGTCGGCTTGCTCTTGACCGCGATCATTGTCGCGGGCCGCTCGGGCAGCGCCTTCACGGCCGAGATCGGCTCTATGAAGATGCGCGAGGAAATCGACGCGATGCGCACGCTCGGCCTCGATCCGATGGACATGCTGGTCGTGCCGCGCGTGCTGGCGCTGATCGTGGCGCTGCCGCTGCTCACCTTTGTTGCCAACATCATGGGGCTCATCGGCGGCGGTGTTGTCGTGCAGCTCATGCTCGACATGTCGCCGGGCGTCTATATCCAGCGGGTGCAGGAGGCGGTCGGCTTCTGGACCTTCGGCGTCGGCATCGTCAAGGCGCCGTTCATGGCCGCCACCATCGCGCTGGTCGGTTGCCGCGCCGGCATGTCGGTCACCGGCAGCGCCGAATCCGTCGGCGCGCAGACGACGCGTTCGGTGGTGCGGTCGATCTTTCTGGTCATCGTTCTCGATGCGCTGTTCGCGATGTTCTTCACGGCGGTGGACATATGACGATGCGCAAGGGCGAACCGATCATCGAAGTTGAAGGTCTCGTCACGCGGTTCGGCGACCATGTCGTTCACGAAAATCTCGACCTCACGGTGAAGCGCGGCGAGGTGATCGGCATTGTCGGCGGTTCGGGCACCGGCAAGTCGGTGTTGCTGCGGACGATCCTCGGCCTCAAGAAACCCGATGCCGGGCGCATCCGCGTCTTCGGTCTCGATCTCGCCGAAATGCCGGAGCAAGAGCGCCGCGTCCATGAGCGGCGCTGGGGCGTGCTCTTCCAGGACGGCGCGCTGTTTTCGTCGCTCACCGTCGCGCAGAACATCCAGGTGCCCTACCGCGAGCACCTTCAACTTTCGCAAGCGCTGATGGACGAGCTTGCGGCGGTCAAGATCGCGATGGTGGGCTTGAAGCCGGAAGCGGCGGGGCTCTATCCCTCCGAATTGTCGGGCGGCATGCGCAAGCGCGCCGGGCTTGCCCGCGCGCTGGCGCTCGACCCGGAAATCCTCTTTCTCGACGAGCCGACCGCCGGCCTCGATCCCATCGGGGCGGCCGCCTTCGACGAATTGATCGACGACCTCAAGGAGACGCTGGGCCTCACCGTGTTTTTGGTCACCCACGATCTCGATACGCTTTATGCGACCTGCGACCGGATAGCGGTTCTGGCCGAGAAGCGTGTTATTCTCATCGGCACGATCGACGATATGCTGCTGAGCCGGCACCCTTGGGTCCACGAATATTTTCACGGGCGGCGCGCACGCGCCGCCTTTGCGGGCAAGTGAGAGCCATGGAAATAAAATCCAACAACGTGCTGATCGGCGCTTTCACGCTGCTGACGGTGGCCGGCATTTTCCTGTTCATCCTCTGGCTCAACGGTGTGCAGCTCAATCGCCAGTTCGCCTATTACAAAATCATCTTCGACGGTTCGGTGTCCGGTCTGTCGGTCTCCGGTCCGGTGCAATATAACGGCCTGCCGGTCGGCAAGGTGATCGACCTGCGGCTGATGGAGCGCAATCCCAACAAGGTCGTCGCCGTTGTCGAGCTCGATGCGCGCACGCCCATCAAGGAAGACTCGGTCGCGCAGCTCGAATTGTCCGGCCTCACCGGCGTCGCCTTCATCCAGATCACCGGCGGCAGCGAAGATTCGGCGCCGCTCGAAGCGCGGCCCGGTCAGGAATATCCGATCATCAGAGCGGCACCATCGACGCTGCAGGACTTGTTGAAGAGCGGCCCCGAAACGCTGCAAAGCGCCAACCAGTTGATCCGCGATCTCAACACGGTCGTTACCGAGAACCAGAAATCGATCACCGAAGCGCTCGACAATCTGAACACGCTGTCGGCGGCGCTGGCCGGCAGTTCGGGCGACATGAGCCGGGCGATCAAACAGCTGTCCGAGGCATCGGTGCATCTCAACAGCATGAGCCGCAACGCAGATGCGCTGCTGAAGGACGATGTGCGCCTTTTCCTCACCGATGCGCGCGAGGCTGCGCATTCCTATCGTCTGGTGGCGGAAGAGCTTGAAGCAATCCTGAAGCAGGGCGGTCCGGGCATCGGCGCTGGCATGGCGCAATTGCCGCAGCTCGTCGCCGAGACGCGGGCGCTTGTCAGTTCGCTCGAACGCGTCGCCTCGCGCGCGCAGGACGATCCGGCGCGCTTTCTGATCGGCAACAACGTGCCCGAGGTCCGGGCCGAATGAGGGGGTGGGGGATGGGTTTGCGAAAGATGCTGCGCGCCGGGGTGCTCCTGCTCGCGGCTGCACCGCTCGGCGCCTGCGCGCTCGCCAATGTCGCCGGCGAACCGGCGCCCAACCTCTATGTGCTGACGGCGCCCTCGCCGCAAGCGCCCGACGGAACGGCGAGCGCCACCGCGCAGGTCGTCGTTGAGACGTTCTCGGCCCCCGCCGCCGTCGACACGGCGCGCATCGTCTTCCAGCCGTCGCCCAACGAGATCAAGTATTATGCGGGCGCGCGCTGGAGCGACCGGGCGCCGCGCATGATCGCCGCGCTGACGGTCGAGACGCTGCACAATACCGGCCGCTTTCCCGCCGCCATCGGTTCGGGCAGCGGCGCGCGCATGGACATGGCGCTGACCGGCGACATCAGGCAGTTCGCCGCGGCGCGGCCGGCGCGCGAAGGGCTCGGTCAGGCGGCGACGGAAGCGCGGGTGGTGTTTTTCGCGCGGCTCTTGCGTGCGTCGGACCGCTCCATCGTCGCGGCGCGCGAATTCAGTGCGTCCGTTCCCGCCGCGAGCGGTTCGATGAAGGACATCGTCGCGGCCTACGATGCCGCCCTCGGGCAGGTGCTGTCCGAAATGGCGCTCTGGACGCTGGAGGAAGGCGTGAAGTCCTTCCCGAAGCGGGCGGGGAGCTAGCCCAGCTTCCCCGTCGCCTGGCCGAGCATCAGATAGACCTTCCCGGTGTCCGATGTCAGATAGGTCTGCACCAGAATGTTGTCGCGGTCGCGCGCGGCGGCGGCGCCGAGAAGATTCTCGAAGGTCGAGATGAAACGGTCGACATGGGTGCGGAACTCGGCATCCTTCTTGTATTTCGAGGCGATGCGGTCGTAGAGGTCGCGGCCCGCCATGTTGTAGAGGCGGCGCGTGAAGACGTTGCGCTCGCCCGCCTGGTAGCGCTGCCACAATTCGGCCGGCGGGCTTTGTTCGAGCGCCGCGTCGAGATCGACGGCGAGCGCCTGCAATGTTTCGATCACATGCAGCGAGGCGCGCTGGAAGTCGCGCTCGCCGCCGCCTGTCATGTCGCCGTCATGCGCGGCGGGCCGGCGTTCGGCGGCGGCCAGCAATTCCGACATGCTCGAGCGGCGCTGGTTCTCGGCGCTGTCGCGCGGTGCTTCGGCGACGATGCGTTGCGGCATCGGCTGGCCGGCTTCGCCGCGCATGGGCGCCGAGCGGTCGAGCGTGCGCGCATGGCGGACGACGATTTCGGCGATGGTCGCCAGCGCCGACACCTGCTCCTGCAACACGTCCTTCAGCGCCTGCGCGCTGTCGGCCGCCTCGCCGGGCAATTCGTCGAGGCGTTGCGCAAGCTCATCGGTCGCCTCGTGCAGCGCGCGGCCGGCCTCGCGCGCGGTGCCGCCGAGGCGGATCATCGCGGCGTTGAAGCGTTCGGCCGCGTTGTCGCTTTCGGATGCCGTCGCCTCGATCAGTCCGCGAATCTCACCGGTGCGGCCGGCAATCTCGCCCGTCAGCGCCGTCGTCACGCGCGTCACTTCCTCGCTCATCGAGACGGTCGCGGCCTTCACCTTGTCGGTGGTCCTTTCGATAGCTTCTGTCGCGGCGCGCGCGACATCGGTCGAGAGCGCGCCGGTCGCGGCCTTCAATTCGTCGACGGTGGCGCCGATGGCGCGCGTTGCCGCGCCCGCCGAACGGCTGACGGCGGTCGAGGCGCTTTCGGCTTCGTCGGCGGCGGCGCGAATTTCCTCGGCGATGGTTTCGCGCAAGGTCGCGGCGCGCGCCGCGGCGTTTTCGAAGGTCAGTTCGATACCGGCGCCGAGGCCCTCCACCGCGCGGCCGATTTCCTCGGTGTGGCGGGCAAGCGCCGCGTCGGCTTCCTGCATGGTCTGGCGATGATTGTCGAAGAGGGTCGCCATCCGCGCCTGTTCGCTTTCCAGCCGGTCGGCGGCGTCGGCGATGATCGCGCGCTGCTGCTCGTAACGCTTGCCGAGGTCGTCGGCTTTCGCCAGCGCATCCGTCGCCACCACTTCGAGGCGCGAGGATTGCCGGTCGAGCATCGTCGCCGTCTGGTCGGCGCCGGCGCGGGCCGCCTCGCTGACGCGGCCGAGCGTTTCGGCTTGTTCGGCCACGGCGTCGCCTGCCGCCTTGAGGTCGTTTTCGGCCTTGCCGGTCAGCCCGCGCACGGCGTCCACCTGTTCGCGGATCGCGCGCGAAATCGCGTCGCTCTCGTTGCCGAGCGTCTTGGCGATCTCCTCCAGGCTCTCGCGGTGGCGGCCGAGAAGTTCCTCCATCGTCCGTGTGCGGAATTCGGCGCGGCCGGAGCCCCGGTCGATTTCCTCGACCTCGCGCGTCACCAGTTCCTTCAACTCGTTCGCCCGCGCCAGCGCCGCATCGAGCCCGTCGCGCATCTCGCCGAGTTCGCGCCGGACCGCGCCCGAGATCGTGGCGATCTGGCCGGTGGCAAAATCTTCCGGGTCCGACAGGCGGATCGCGGTGCGCGCCAGCGCGTCGGCCATCAGCCGCATTTCCTGGCCGCGCCAGACGACAAAGGCCAGCATCCAGATCAGCGTCAGCGGTGCGAGCGCGGCGGCCGCGATCAGCCCGGTCTCGAGCTGCGTCAGCGCCTGCAGACCTTCGATCCCGTATTGCCCCCAGAGGAAGGCGGCCTCGGCGCCGAGCACCGCGAGGCTCGCAACCAGTGCCGTGCCGAGAATGCGCGGGGAGGGGCGGCGCTGGATCAGCTTCATCAGCGCGCCGCCGGTCGGGCTGTCCTCATTGGCGGCGCGCACCGGCGGCTCGGCCGCGTCGGAGCTCACATCGCTGCTTTCGGCCGCCCCGGACGGGGACGGCAAATCTTTGTTTTTCATAAGGTTTCCGGCCTCCCCCGGCCACGATCCGGGCATGCCCGCCGCCACATCGTTCCAGCCTGTCCGAAGGCCCTCGCGCCGTCAACCACAAGCGCCGCCAAAGAAAACCCCCGCCTTCAAAAGAAAAACCCGCCTCTTAAAAAGAAAAACCCCCTCCTTCAAAAGAAAAACCCCTGGGCACGGGGGGCATGCCGAGGGGCAAATAGGGGGGCTTACCGGCGCGGGCCTGCGGCTCTTGGGGACCGCCATGCGCACCGACAGGGGCATCTTAGGCCTTTGTTAACCATAATTGCAACGGCGATTGCGTCCACAACGGCCGATAACGGCTTTCGCGTACGCCGCTGCGCCCGGCGCTTAACGATTCCGCAGCGCCTGCGCCCCTAGACTTCCCGGCAACGGAAAACCGGGATGGAGCGGGTGCGATGAAACCCCAGGCGACAGCAGCGACGGCGGCCCGAAATGCGGGCATGGGCTTTCATGCCGGCGAGACGCCGGCGCCTTCCGGGCGGCCGCTCGACCTCGTGCATCTTTCCAAATACACGCTCGGCAACCGCGCCCTCGAGATCGAACTGCTCGGTCTCTTCCGCGCCCAGGCCGGCATCTATATCGAGCGCATCGAAAGTGCCGTCACCGCCATCGACTGGAAGAACGCGACGCACAGCCTGAAAGGTTCGGCCAAGGGCCTCGGCGCCTGGCCGCTCGCCGCGCTTGCCGAGGAAGCCGAATGGATGGCCGTCGACGGCGAAGGCCGCGACGACATCCTCGCCCGCCTCCGCGACGCCGTCGCCGCCGTCAACAGCTTCATCGACAGCGTCGTCGACGCGTAAGCGCGCGGGGCAGGGCGGGAGCTTTCACTTCCCGCCATCTCTTCCTTCGTCTTTGCCGGGCTTGACCCGGCAATCCAGAAGGCGCAACGCGCCGTCTCGCTTCGCAAGAATCCTTTTCGCGGGTCTTTGCGATTGGAGGTGGCGCTGCGCTTTTGCGAAGAGCGACGCCGCCTGGCGGCGGCTTCTGGATGCCCGGATCAAGTCCGGGCATGACGATG
>JAHBYM010000066.1 GCA_019635975.1 Parvibaculum sp.
TCTTCCATAAAAGTAGGTACCATTGACGGCGGTAGCGGCTTGTCAGCCGTAAGCTGATAGACCAGTACGTCCTTCCGGCCGGAAATCCTCACCCGGTCCTTGGCGACCGCCACATTGTCCAGCAAGAGCCGGAGATAGGCCTTGCGGAACCCCGGCTCACCATCTTCCCGCAATCGGGCCTGAAGGCCCTTTGAGAAGGCCTCCAGCTTCGCAGGGGTGACGGCAGAGAGAGGGGAGTCGATCTCCCGGTTGACGAACGAGATAACCCGGTTCACTTGTTCGCGCTCATTCTGGCGCTGGGTAATTCGGCCTTTGACGGTATCGAGCGGAACGCCTTTTTCCAGAGCGTCAGTCAGCTTTTCCAGCTTTTGATCCAGTTCCCGGCGTTCCCGCTTCAATTCCTTCAATTTCGCTTGCGCAGTCGCACGCCGTCCCGAATTGCGAGCAAGCAATGACCCAAGCATATGCTTAAGGCGATGCGGCTGAAGAACCTGACCGCATAGCGCGTCGGTCACGATTTCATCGAGCTTGCCCATAGGCACGGTTACGCCCGCGCACCCGGTCTTGCCCATATCGGCCGACCGCGAGCATGTGTAATACCAGTATTGACCATTCTTGCCTGTTCGTGTCCGCATCGGAGCGCCGCAATTTTCGCAAGTCGCCACGCCTGTCAGCAATATGCGGCTGCTTGCAATGCGAGGCGGCGTCATCATCGGATTTCGGGCGTCCAGTTGTGCTTGCACCGCGTGAAAGATGCTTTCCTCAACAATCGGCGGTACCGCAATCTCAACCCATTCTTCACGAGGGCGCGGTTTCCGTGTCCGACTATCTGTCCGGTTGAAGTAGTACGTTCCGATATAGGCGGAGCGTCGCAACGCTTCCTGAATGTGCTGGATGCGGAACGGCTTTCCACTCCGGTTGTTCACGCCGCGCCCATTCAGGTAGGAAACCAAGTTCTTGATGCCGAGCGGCCCGGTCTTTCCGTCGCCATAGAGATACAGCTGGAAAATCAGTTTGACGATTTCCGCTTCCTGTGGCTCTAGGTCGAGCTTCTTCTTGTCCTTATTGCCGTACCGCTCAACAACAATGGTCTTGTAGCCGTATGGCGGCGCCGAGCCGTTCCAGAACCCGCGCCTTGCGTTTTCGAGCATGGAACGGCTCACATGCTTGGCGGTTTCGGCACTCTGATATTCGTCGAAGGACGAAAGAATCTGGCGCATCAAATCTGCCTGTGCGCCCTCGCCGGTTTCCTGCGTCATCGACACAAGCCGGACGCCGTTCTTCTCAAGCATTCTGGAATAGACGGCAAAGCCGTAGGTATCACGGAAGAAGCGAGAGAAGCTATGAACGAGAACCAAATCGGCGCTCACGGCCTCCGACTTCACGTCATCCATCATGCGCTGGAACTGGGGCCGGTTATCGTCGCGAGCCGATGCGCCAGGATCGATATAGGTTGCGACCATCTCTAGGTCGCGGTCCTTGCAGTAGCGTTCCGCGTGAGCGATTTGATCGGGAATGGACAGGTCATGGTCAGCCTGCCTTGTCGTCGACACGCGCGCATAGACAATAGCTTTCTGTCCCATGACCAGTCCTTTCAGGCCCTATCGGGCCGCTTCGTCTTTCAGCATTTCGGCAATGATATCCCGAAGATAGGTCTCAACGAGAGCCAACTCATCGGGCGTTACCGGCATTTCATCCGGCATATCGAGCGTGACAAGCATGTCAATTTTGCGGCTATCCACTCATGGGCACCGCCTTTCCTGCCTGTATGGGACCGGCCCATGCCTTGCCATGCCTCAAGCGCCGTCCTTGCCGCCGTGGTCAAGGAGCGCGGCGATATCCGAGCGAAGACCCTTGTGGCCCAGCTCATCCAATACGCGGCCCCGGAAAATCTCGAATATCCGCTGGTTCGGAATCGCAAGTTCCGCATATTTGAGAATCTGACCGGCGCGCTCATCGATTCGAGCCTCAAGTGTCTTGCGGTTCACCATTTGCCGAACTCATAGTCGCGAACGCGCTGCTCCACATCCTCCCGCCATATGCTGGGGATGTGGTGGGGCTGAAGCATCTCGGGAAATTCTTCAGTCAAATCTTCTAGCGTAATCAGCCGGTCCGAGTGTCCCGACTCCAGAACAGCGAGTGCCGCCAACGCTTTCAGATAGCCGTAGATAGAATTGATGATCCTGAACTTCCGATATTGAAGCCCGTTCTTTGGATCGTAATGCCGCGTCAGTCCAAACTGCGGAATGTCCGCGATAGCATCCTGAAGCGATTGCCAAAGGGGATGCAGAGGCCAGCGCGACTTGTTGCTGTCGCCTGTCGGGCGTCGGAGCGTCGTATGCTCATGGGCGAGTTGCCGCAGAATGTCGCCCTGCAATTCTTCCAGGTTGCCGAGTGTCCTTATCGCCCCCGCCTTGAGCCGCTCGCCTCGTATCTGAAACTCGACACGCCACACATTCTCGGTCTGTCCCCAAAGCTCGAAGAACCAGACCTTGCCGCTGCTTTGCCCAATTTCGGCAACCTTGTCATAGATGCGGATCACTGTATGGCCTGCGCCAAGGCGGAACGTTTGAGCGCGGCCGCCATCGCGATACTTGGCGTCCTTACGGGCCCGCGTCGCAAAGTGATCCTCGTCGAGATCCATGTCCGGAAAATCGAAGTCGAAGGCCCAGTCCGCGCGCGAGACCGATTCCGGCGCAATCATCGTTGCACCTATCGAACGTGCCCATTCGACGATCCGTTGATGGAGCGCCGTCGCGCCCGACCGCCAAAGCGCTTCCGAGCGGAACTGGACCTTCAGTGTCGGCTGCATGATCTCGGTCAGGCCGAGCGAGAAGGCGTCATTCTCCAAAAGAAAGCGGTAGGGCTTCGCCCCGTGCGGACGCAGAGCGAAGTCTTCGCAGCCAAGCGTCAGTGTCTCGAAATCGCGCCACCCATCCCGGATCATTTCCTTGCGATATTCGAGGTCCGGGAAATCGACCTTGGAGGTCCGCATATCGAGCGAGTAGCAGACATAGAGGCTATCGAGCCCGCTCAAAAGCAATCGGGGTCTGTCTGCTACGCCAATCCCGGCCTCCTCCGGGTTACGGGCACCCATCTTCCCGATGCTGTCGATTTCGTCGCCGTTCATGCCGTGCTCCCTGTACGCATTCGACGCGCAAAGAGATTGCCGCAAATGGGAAGTTCTCCAAGGAATTCTGGAATCCCTAAAAACTTTCTAGAAAAACTTTCTGAAAAATCAGAAACGGCGGCCTGCAAACCCAAACCCGCGTGCATTCCGGACGAATCATCTGAGGCATCAAGGTGGGCCATGTCATGTTCCATACGTCTGCGTGACAGACGAAAACAGTCACGGCATATGGTGGTGGTGCAAGCGGTGGCTCGGAAATTCGTCCTTCCCATACGTACATATGGAAACTGAACTCGGAGACTAATTCCGGTCAGTTGCCAAAACCGGATTTTGTGCATTTTCGGCGAATCATCGGCTGGATATCGGCTGACCATTTCGCACCTCCATATGGCGTTTAAAACGGGGTCAGCATTGGCGGCCAGCAGGATTCTCCCCAAGAGAAAGCCGACCCCATATGGAAAACTTCCATATGGAAATCAGCCGCATCCGGGACTTCCTGCTAGCAGGATTTACCGATCATGTTCATTTCAGGCGAATCATTGAAGTTCGAGCACTGCCGGAAGAATGGCCGATAGCCTGCCGCCCGGACCGCCTCAAGGCCACGCGCCGCTTATGCGGCGTGGCTTCGCCAGCCTTGACCCGGCCCGGTCGGCAGGCAAAGGGCTCGGCATGGCCTTCAAGCCGCAGTGCGGCCTGAAGGCCGGTTCTTTAGGGAGGGGACTTGCTCAATGGGGCGCTAGCGGGCCCCAAGCTGCCCCATGTATCGAAAGCCCCCCGTGTTACCAGTCACGGGGGGCAAACAAAAAGGCCCACACGCTGTTTGCGGTGGGCCTTCTCGATAATAACCGGCAGCTGACCTTGGGATGCCGAGCCCGCACAAGGGGTCAATTTGCTTGCGAAAAGCGACCGCCTCTCGATTTGCTACAGAACAGAGGCTAGCCTTTACCCCTATTTGACGCAAGGGGGATTGGCCATGGAGCGGATTTTCGGCTTCGATATTGGCACTACGTCCATCGGATTTGCGGTTATTGACTACAGTTCGACCCAATCGGCCGGGAATATTCTAAGGCTTGGCGTCCGGATATTTCCGGAAGCCCGCGACCCGGACGGGACGCCCCTCAACCAGCTGCGCAGGCAAAAGCGCATGATGCGCCGCCAGCTGCGGCGGCGGCGGATGCGCAGGAAGGCGCTCAATGAAGCGCTGCATCAAGCAGGCTTTCTGCCCGCCTTTGGTTCTCCCGATTGGCCTGTTGTCATGGCCAATGAACCTTATGAGTTGCGCAGGCGCGGGCTAGGTGAAGGCTTGAGTGAACATGAGTTCGGGCGGGCGATCTATCACCTTGCGCAGCACCGCCATTTCAAGGGCCGCGAACTTGAGGAAAGCGACACACCTGACTCTGGCGCTGATGATGAAAAGGAAGCCAAGAACGAGCGGGAGGCAACGCTGAAGGCCCTCAAAAATGAGCAAACCACATTGGGCGCTTGGCTTTCCCGGCGACCGCCATCGGATCGCAAACGCGGAATTCACGCGCATCGCAACGTAGTCGCGGAAGAATTCGAAAGGCTTTGGGATGCCCAATCTAATTTTCATCCGGCACTGAAGAGCGAAGAGCTGAAGGCAAGGATAAGTGACACGATCTTTGCGCAGCGGCCGGTATTCTGGCGCAAAAACACTTTGGGCGAGTGCCGGTTCATGCCGGGTGAGCCTCTGTGTCCGAAAGGTTCCTGGCTTTCGCAACAACGGCGGATGCTGGAAAAGCTGAACAATCTTGCAATAGCAGGTGGCAACGCCCGACCGCTGGATGCCGAAGAGAGAGATGTAATTCTTTCCAAACTTCAGCAACAAGCATCCATGACTTGGCCGGGCGTCCGAAGCGCATTGAAGGCGCTATACAAGAAACGAGACGAGCCCGGGGCAGAAAAGAGCCTCAAGTTCAATCTGGAGCTGGGCGGCGAGAGCAAACTCCTTGGCAACGCATTGGAAGCAAAGCTGGCCGATATATTCGGGACAGGCTGGCCTTCGCACCCTCACAAGCAAGAAATCCGCAATGCTGTCCATGAGCGTCTATGGGCTGCGGACTACGGCGAAACGCCAGACAAGAAGCGCGTGATTATCCTCTCTGAGAAGGACCGGAAGGCGCGAAGAGAAGCCGCTGCAAATTCATTTGTTGCCGATTTTGGCGTTACCGGCGAGCAAGCGGCTCAATTGCAGGCGCTCAAGCTGCCGACCGGCTGGGAGCCCTATTCCATCTCGGCCCTGAATATGTTTCTTCCGGAACTTGAGAATGGCGAAAGATTCGGCGCCCTTGTAAGTGGGCCGGATTGGGAGGGTTGGCGGCGCGCCAACTTCCCCAATCGCAATCAGCCGACCGGCGAAATTCTCGACAAGCTGCCAAGCCCAGCCTTCAAGGAAGAACGGGATCGGATTTCGCAACTCCGAAACCCGACCGTTGTTCGAACACAAAACGAACTTCGGAAAGTCGTGAATAATCTTATAGGTCTTTACGGCAAGCCTGACCGAATTCGCATCGAAGTCGGCCGCGACGTTGGGAAGTCGAAGCGGGAACGCGAGGAAATTCAGAGCGGAATTCGTCGCAACGAAAAGCAGCGCAAGAAGGCAGCCGAAGACCTAATCAAGAATGGAATCGTCAACCCTTCTCGCGACGACGTGGAGAAGTGGATTCTTTGGAAAGAGGGTCAGGAACGGTGCCCATATACAGGGGATCAAATTGGCTTCAATGCCCTGTTCCGTGAAGGCCGATATGAGGTTGAACACATATGGCCCCGATCACGTTCATTCGACAATAGCCCGCGCAACAAAACGCTCTGCCGAAAGGACGTGAATATCGAGAAGGGTAATCGGATGCCCTTTGAAGCTTTCGGTCACGATGAAGACCGATGGTCAGCAATCCAAACTCGCATTCAAGGCATGGTATCCGCGAAGGGCGGAACCGGTATGTCCCCGGGCAAGGTGAAGCGTTTTCTAGCAAAGACGATGCCCGACGGCTTTGCAGCCCGTCAGTTGAATGACACACGCTATGCGGCAAAACAGATTCTTGCGCAACTCAAACGCTTGTGGCCCGACATAGGCCCCGAAGCGCCCGTCAAAGTCGAGGCCGTCACCGGGCAAGTGACCGCGCAACTTCGCAAATTGTGGACACTCAACAACATACTCGCCGAGGACGGGGAAAAGACGCGCGCGGATCATCGGCATCATGCAATTGACGCCTTGACAGTTGCCTGCACTCATCCGGGCATGACCAATAAGCTTTCGCGCTATTGGCAATTGAGAGACGATCCGCGCGCGGAAAAGCCTGCGCTTACGCCTCCTTGGGACACAATCCGCATTGATGCCGAGAAAGAAGTGAGCGAGATAGTTGTGTCGCATCGCGTCCGGAAGAAAGTTTCCGGCCCACTTCACAAGGAAACGACATATGGCGACACTGGAGCCGACATAAAGACCAAGAGCGGAATTTACCGGCGGTTTGTGACACGCAAGAAAGTTGAATCTTTATCGAAAGGCGAACTTGAAGAAATACGCGATCCGCGGATCAGGGAGATTGTCACCGCACATGTTGCTGGCCGTGGCGGCGATCCCAAAAAGGCCTTTCCGCCATATCCTCGCGTATCGCCGGGCGGCCCGGAGATTCGAAAAGTCAGACTTACAACAAAGCAACAGCTAAACCTCATGGCTCAAACCGGCAATGGATATGCCGACCTTGGTTCCAATCATCACATTGCAATCTATCGGTTGCCGGACGGAAAGCCCGACTTTGAGGTTGTGAGTTTGTTCGAAGCCTCTCGGCGGCTCGCACAAAAAAAGCCCGTTGTTCGAAGAGCGCGGGCTGACGGTGCTACCTTCGTCATGTCACTATCCGCTGGAGACACTATTGAAGTTCCCGATGGTGAAAAATCCGGACATCGTATCGTTCAAAGTATCTGGTCCTCCGGGGTGGTGGTAACACTGGAGCACACCGACGCAAGCGGAGAAACCGTTTGGCGACCAACTGCGGGCTCATTGCTCAAGGGAGGGGTAAGGAAAGTTTCAATTGACCCGGCAGGTCAAGTTCGATCAGCGAACGACTGAGATTTGCGATGATCCGCAAAACCATCGAATTCGCAACGCCGGGTACGCGCCTTTCGGTTGCCAACAAACAGTTGGTAATCGAGCGCCCCGACATCCCGAAGGCAACACTGCCGATTGAGGATTTGGGCGTCGTTATTGTCGACGACTTGAGGGCGACCTACACGCAGGCGGTTTTTATCGAACTGCTTGAGGCCGGAGCAACTGTCATGGTGACAGGGCGGGACCATCTACCCGCCGGAATGATGCTTCCGCTTGACGCTCATCATGTGCAAACCGAACGGCATCGGGCACAAGTGGAAGCGAGCGAACCGGCAAAAAAGCGCGCTTGGCAGGCGTTGATCCGAAGCAAGATCGCACAACAGGGTGCCGTTCTCATACATTTTACCGGCGAGCATGGCGGCCTTGTTCCAATGGCGCGCCGTGTCCGATCCGGCGATCCGAACAACCTCGAAGCGCAAGCCGCGCAACGTTATTGGACCCGCCTGTTCGGGAAAGACTTCCGGCGAGACCGCAGTCTTGAAGGTGTCAACGCCTTGCTGAACTACGGCTACGCGGTTGTCCGCGCCGCGACGGCGCGCGCAGTTGTCGCGGCCGGGTTGATCCCGTCTCTTGGCGTGTTCCATCGCAATCGCGCGAATCCGTTTTGCCTTGCTGACGATCTGCTGGAGCCCTACCGGCCTTACGTCGATTGGCGAGTCCGGTTGCTTGCCGATCAAATTGGCGAAGCAGTGCCGAGCCTCAATGACCGGGACACGCGGGCGGCACTACTTTCCATTTTCAATGAGACGGTTCTAGTTGGGGGCAGGCGAATGCCAATCTTGCTCGCACTTCATTCAAGCGCCGCTTCGCTTTGCCGCGCATTGACGGGAGGCGAAGCGACGTTGGCATTGCCCGAAGGATTGCCGCTTGCGCCCGACCTTCTCGACATAGATGGAGAGGGGTGATGGCCCATGCGCGCGCCATTCCTCAACTGCCCTGGGGGTGGCGCTCAATGTGGGTTATCGCCATGTTCGATCTTCCAACAGATACACCAAAAGCCCGAAAGGCTTATGCGCGTTTCCGGAAAGACCTTCTGGAAGACGGCTTCACCATGATGCAGTATTCGGTCTATTCGCGGCATTGCGCTTCAATCGAGAACGCGGAAGTTCATGTGAAGCGAATGGGTACTGTTGTGCCCGCGCAAGGCGAGGTCAGATTCCTGACAATTACGGATAACCAGTTCGGAAGGATCAAGGTCTATGTCGGGAAAAAACGGCAGCCAACCGCGCAATCGCCCTCCCAGCTTCAGCTTTTTTGAAGCATGGAAGAGCAAAAGCGTGTGCCATTTCAATGGCTTGCCGGAAGGGCAAGAGTAGCAAATCGAGAGACGGCCGCAATCCGCAGCGCGCCGGACGGCCGCGTCCTTTTCACGCGCAGAGTAGCAAATCGAGAGACGGCCGCAATCCGCAGCGCTATCCTCTGCCTTGCGGGCTTGTGCGCCAGAGTAGCAAATCGAGAGACGGCCGCAATCCGCAGCACCTATGGCTTGTTCCTGCTGCGCAACTGGAGAGTAGCAAATCGAGAGACGGCCGCAATCCGCAGCCAGGTAACGCGGTCCGACGGACACGAGTTTAAGAGTAGCAAATCGAGAGACGGCCGCAATCCGCAGCCATGCGACCGCGCCGCGCGATTTCCCCTTGAGAGTAGCAAATCGAGAGACGGCCGCAATCCGCAGCGCGGCCTCATCGGCCCAGGGCTTCCGGCTTAGAGTAGCAAATCGAGAGACGGCCGCAATCCGCAGCGTGACCAGCTTCGGAACGTCGCGGTCCACCAGAGTAGCAAATCGAGAGACGGCCGCAATCCGCAGCGTAAGCGAGGAAAGCGCCGCCATCAGTAGAAGAGTAGCAAATCGAGAGACGGCCGCAATCCGCAGCGGCGGCGCGAAGATCACCGAATTCGCGGGCAGAGTAGCAAATCGAGAGACGGCCGCAATCCGCAGCATGATGCTCTCCTGGGAGTGAGAAAAGGGGAGAGTAGCAAATCGAGAGACGGCCGCAATCCGCAGCCCCAACGACAATCTGACCGAGGGCGAGCGCGAGAGTAGCAAATCGAGAGACGGCCGCAATCCGCAGCTACGCGGCGACCGTCATGGACTGGCAGAAGAGAGTAGCAAATCGAGAGACGGCCGCAATCCGCAGCACAATCAAAAGACTACACCTAGTATCTGTGAGAGTAGCAAATCGAGAGACGGCCGCAATCCGCAGCAGCGTCCTGGCTATTGCCGAGCGCGAGCGAGAGTAGCAAATCGAGAGACGGCCGCAATCCGCAGCGCGGTCAGGATCGTGACCTCCTCGCCATACAGAGTAGCAAATCGAGAGACGGCCGCAATCCGCAGCAACAACGGCTCTCCAACCTGCTCCGCTTGCGGAGCAGGTTGGAGAGCCGTTCCGCGCTAATCACGCGGCATTTGCAGGCAAAGAACCCAGTACGTATCCTCGCCGTCGTCGGCGCGCCACTTCACCCCTTCGCCAGATACCCGTTCATCAGCGTGTCGAGCACCGTCTCGGTGTAGCGCCGCCGCGTTTCGTCATCGAGCTTGTCGATGCCATGCGCATATTTGAGCACGGTCGGGTTGGCGAAGATGTGTTCGCAGGCGCCGAGCGCCGCGAGATAAAAGAGTGTCGGGTCGAGCGGGCGGATGGTGCCGTCCTTCGCCCCTTCCTCCATCAGCTCCTTGGCCGTCAGCGTCAGCGGCACGACGAAAAATTCGGCGATCTCGCGCGCCGCGCCGCTGGTCGCATCGCGCATCAAGGCGCCCAGCAGCCGGTAGAGATAGGGATAGCGGAAAAACGTCCGGATGACGCCGGCGAGGTGCCGCCTGAGCTTCTCGGCCGGCGGAATATCGAGGCTCATCAGCCGGTCGAGCTCGTCGAGCGCTGTTGCCGCGTCGCGCTTGGCGAGCGCCAGCAGCAGGCCTTCCTTGCCGCCGAAATAATAGCTGACCAGGGCGACATTCACTTCCGCCCGGGCCGCGATCTCGGCCAGCGGCACGTCGATGGTCTGCCGCTCGCCCATCAGCGCGCCTGCCGCGTCGAGCAACTGCCCCCGCGCCGAAGGCCGTTCCGGCGCCGCCCGTGCCTTGCTCTTTGCCTGCGGCTCCACCGGTCCTCCTTGCGCTTCCGTGTTTTTCGATTTAAATACTCGTTTAAGAAATTAAATACGCCATTAAGGCCGGCCGTGCAAGCGAGCCCCGCCGTCCAAAATGGCAGCCACACAGGAAGGAACGGACAAAGTGAGCGAAGCCTGGATCATCGACGCAGTACGCACCCCCCGCGGCATCGGCAAGGTGGGGAAGGGCGCGCTCGCCCATCTTCATCCGCAGCATCTGGCCCGCACGGTGCTGGCCGCGCTCGCCAAGCGCAACGATCTCAACACCGCCGAAGTCGATGACGTGCTCTGGGGCACCTCCTCCCAGCGCGGCGCGCAGGGCGGCGACATGGGCCGCATGGCGGCGCTTGATGCCGGCTACGACATCCGCGCCTCCGGCGTCACGCTCGACCGCTTCTGCGGCTCGGGCATCACGACGGTCAATCTCGGCGCCGCGCAGATCATGTCCGGCATGGAAGATCTCGTCATCGCCGGCGGTACCGAGATGATGAGCTACACCTCCGCCACCGCCGATCCCAAGACGCCGCCGATGATGGATGCCGGCAACCTGCATCTGAGGAAGCAGCATCCGCAGTCGCAGCAGGGCGTCTGCGCCGACGCGATCGCCACCATGCAGGGCATCGACCGCAAGGCGGTCGACGAACTGGCGCTGGTCTCGCAGCAGCGCGCCGCCAAGGCGATCGAGGAAGGCCGTTTCGCGAAGTCGCTGGTCACCGTCTACAATGACGACGGCTCGGTCGCGCTCGATCACGAGGAATTCCCGCGGCCGCAGACCACGATGGAAGGTCTCTCCGGACTCAAGGCCTCCTTCGAAGTCTGGGCCGGCATCCCCGTCGACGCCGAAGGCACAACCTATGGCGATCTGATCCGCCAGAAATATCCGGACCTCAAGACCTTCAACCACATCCACCATGCCGGCAATTCGTCGGGCGTCGTCGATGGCGCCGCCGCGATCCTGCTGGCCTCGCCCGCCTACGCAAAGAAGAACGGCTTGAAGCCGCGCGCCCGCATCGTCGCCACCGCCAATATGGGCGATTGCCCGACGCTGATGCTGAACGCGCCGGTACCGGCCGCGAAGAAGGTGCTCGAAAAGGCCGGCCTCAAGATCGAGGACATCGACCTCTTCGAAATCAACGAAGCCTTCGCCGTCGTCGCCGAGAAATTCATCCGCGATCTCCGGCTCGACCGCGACAAGGTCAACGTCAATGGCGGCGCGATGGCGCTCGGTCATCCGATCGGCGCCACGGGTTCCATCCTGATCGGCACCATCGTCGACGAGCTTGAGCGCCAGGAAAAGCGCTACGGCCTCGTCACCATGTGCGCCGCCGGCGGCATGGCGCCCGCCATCATTGTCGAACGTATGCAGTAACCCTTGACAAATATCCGGGAGGTTCCGGCATGACCTGGACGATCACAGATCTCGCGGCCGAATTCGGCGTCACCCCGCGCGCGCTGCGCTTCTACGAGGAGAAGGGCATGCTTTCGCCCGAGCGCCGCGGTCAGGCCCGTCTCTATTCGAAGCGCGACCGCGCCCGCCTGAAGCTGATCCTCAACGGCCGCGACGTCGGCCTGACGCTCTACGAAATCCGCACGATCCTCGACCTCTATGACGGTGACGCGGAAGGCACGGCGCGGCAATATCGTCATGCGCTCGGCATTTTCCGCCGCCGCATGGAAGCAGTGAAGAAGCTGCGCGACGAGGCGGAAACGCAGCTCGCGAAACTCGAAACCGCCTGCCGCGATTTCGAGGCCCGCCTGTCGCCGAAGGCAGAAGGCAAGCCGGCGGTGTCAAAACAGAAGACCCGCGCGGCGTAACAAGAAACAACTCCGGGGAGGAGAACAAGATGAGCGCCTACAAGCTTTTGATCGGCGGCAAGCTGGTTGCCGGCGACATGACGATGGATGTCGTCAATCCGGCGACCGAGGAAGTGCTGGCGAAGGCGCCCTGCGCCTCCGAGGCGCAGTTGAACGCGGCGGTCGCCGCCGCGAAGGCCGCCTTTCCGGCATGGGCGAAGACGCCGATTGCCGAACGCAAGCAGGCGCTGCTGAAAATCGCCGACATCATCGAGGCGAACGGTGCGGAGCTGGCGCGTCTCCTGACCCAGGAGCAGGGCAAGCCCATCGGCGATGCGACAGGCGAGGTCTACGGCACCGCCGCCTTCTTCCGCTATTTCACGATGCTCGATCTGCCGGTGAAAGTGATCGAGGACAGCGAAGGCAAGAAGGTCGAGGCGCATCGGAAACCGCTCGGCGTCATCGGCGCCATTGTGCCCTGGAACTTCCCGCTGATCCTGATGGCCTTCAAGCTGCCGCCGGCGCTTCTCGCCGGCAACACGGTGGTCCTGAAGCCCGCGCCGACGACGCCGCTCACCTCGCTCCGGCTTGGCGAACTGATCGCCGACATCCTGCCCGCCGGCGTTCTCAACATCGTGACGGATGCCAACGATCTCGGCGCCGCGCTGACCGCGCATCCCGATGTGCGGAAAATTTCCTTCACCGGCTCCACCGCCACCGGCGCGAAGGTCATGGCGGGTGCCGCCGGCCTCCTGAAGCGCATCACGCTCGAACTTGGCGGCAATGATGCCGGCATCGTGCTCGACGACGTCAACCCCAGGGAAGCCGCGCCGAAACTTTTCCAGAGCGCCTTCCAGAATTCGGGCCAGGTCTGCATCGCGATGAAGCGGCTCTATGTGCACGAGTCGATTTACGACGAAATGTGTTCGGAGCTCGCGACGCTGGCCGAAAACGCGGTCATCGGCGACGGGCTGGAGCAGGGCACGCAGCTCGGCCCGCTGCAGAACAAGATGCAGTTCGAAAAGGTCAAGGAGTTGATCGAGGACGCGAAGAAAACCGGCAAGGTGATCGCCGGCGGCGGCACGGTCGACAAACCGGGTTACTTCATCCGCCCCACCATCGTCCGCGACATCACGGATGGCACGCGCCTTGTCGATGAGGAACAGTTCGGCCCGGTCCTGCCGGTCATCAAATACAGCGATCCGCAGGACGCCGTCGCCCGCGCCAACGCCTCGCCCTACGGCCTCGGCGGTTCGATCTGGTCGTCCGATCCGAAGCGCGCCTATGACCTCGCGACGCAAATGTCGTCGGGCTCGGTCTGGATCAACAAACACGCCGACCTCGCTCCCAACATCCCCTTCGGCGGCGCGGGGCTTTCGGGTCTCGGCTCCGAACTCGGCGAGGAAGGCCTGCTCGAATTCACCCAGCTCCAGGTCATCAACATGGCCAAATGAGTTTGGGGCGGACGATTGTCCGCCTCAACTCACCCCATGACCCAAATCGTCATGGCCCGCTTTATGCGGGCCATCCACGCCTTTCTTCCTTCTCGCCTGTCTCGCCGCCGCCCGGAAACGGAAGGCGAGATCGAAAAAA
>JAHBYM010000067.1 GCA_019635975.1 Parvibaculum sp.
GTCAGGGTCAGTCCCGCCGTCAGCGACCGTGCGACAGAGTGGTTCATGCCGACCTCCGGGCCGCGCGCCTATTGCCGCACCAGTTCGACGCGCCGGTTGAGCGCGCGGCCGTCTTCGCTTTCATTTGTCGCAACCGGCGCCAGCAGGCCGACGCCCGCCGCTTTCAGCCGCGCGGCCGCGATGCCGTGTTTTCCGGTCAATGCCGCGACGACGCTTTCGGCGCGGCGCGTCGAGAGCGACATGTTGTGGTCGTAAGCGCCCTTGCTGTCGGTGTGGCCGACGACATAGAGCTTCAGGCTCTCGTCATCCTTCAGCAGCTTGGCGATCTCTTCGAGCGTTTCGTCGGATTCCGGTTTGACGGTCGCGCTGTCGGTGTCGAAATAGACGCCGTAAAGCGCGATGCGGCCGGTCTCGGCAATGGCCTTGGCCATGGCGGCCGCCTCGACCAGCACCATGCGCTGTTCCATTTCGCCGGTCTCGATCACATCGAGCAGCACCAGCGGTTTTTTCGCCGTCATCCGGAACTGGTCGAAACCTTCGATGGCGATGGCGAGCGAGACATAGACCGCGCCTTCGGGCCGTTCGAGTTTCGCCGTCAGCGCGCGCACGTCGTTCGGCTGCGAAAACGCATATTGCGTCACCTGACCCATATTGGTCAGCGGGACGCGCTTCAGAAGGGCGCTGGTAATCAGATAGGAGCCGGCGCGGGGCGCATCGGGACCGTTTCCGCATTCCGTGCCGCCGCACTCGAAAATGGTTTCAAAGCCGGCGTCGGCCAGTTCCTTGCGGTAGTTGCGCATCACCTCAAGCGTCGAACGTCCCTCCGGCGCCACATAGAGAATGCGGGTATGCGCGCCTTCGACGGTCTGGGCGTCGGTGAGTTTCGAGGCGGAACTCCGGTGGGGGCCGGTCGCAATGTCGAATTCGTCATAGGCGCGCGTGTGGTAGCCGATGATGACCGCGTCTTCGTAGCGCTTGAGCAGCGGGTGGTCGCTCGCGCCGTCGACATCGTTGGCCGCAGCTGCGCCGGCCAGCGCCAGGCCCGCAATGGCCGCCAGCGTCACGGCGCGACGCCAGACCCCCGCTCGCCGCGTGCCCTCGATCCGCTTGGTCATCGGTCTGCCCTCCCTGCTGCGCTGGTGGCGAAACCGCCCCTTTTCACAAGGGATAGAGCCGGTTTGCCTGTTCTGTCCTCATCAAAAGTGATGATAAGGTAGAGCCCGGGGGCAACGGGTCCCTGCTGGCGGGGCGCCGATGGAAAACGCTGTCGAGACCATTCCACTTGCCGAGGCGGCGGGCTTCCCGCGGCCTTCCGTCTGGTGCGGCGCGGCGGAGGCCGACGGCCCGACGGTCCTCTATGTCTATGGCGGCACCTTCGCGATGAACCGGGGGCCGATGCACAGCGTCATCGCCGACCAGGTGGCCCGCAATGCGCGCGGCCGTGTGCTGATGGTCGATTACAGGCTGGCGCCCGAACATCCCTTTCCGCTCGCCATCGAGGATGTGGTTGCGACTTGCAAGGCGCTGCTGGCGCGCGGCATCCCGCCCTCGAAGCTCGTCGTGATGGGCGACACCGCCGGCGCCGGCATCGCGCTTGCCGCCCTCATCGCGCTGCGCGACGAGGGTGCGCCGATGCCCGCCGGCTTCGTCGCGCTCTCGCCCTGGGTCGATCTCACGATGTCGGGCGGTTCCTATGTCGAGAACATCCGCACCGGCCGCTTCGCCTCGGATGTCGAATTGCTGGCCATGCTGACGATCGACTACCTGCAGGGCGCCGATCCGCGCCATCCGCTGGCCTCGCCGGTTTTCGGCGAGCTTTCGGGCTTGCCCGAAACGCTGATCCATGCCGGCGCCGACGACATCCTGCTCGACGACGCGCGGCTGCTCGTCGAGGGGTTGCGCCGCGTCGGCGGACGGGCGCATCTCCACGTCTGGCAGGGTCTTCCCGACACCTGGCAGCGTCTCCAGCCGCTCTCGCCGCAGGCCGCTGCGGCGCTTGCCAGCATCGGCCAGTTCGTGCGGCGGCGCACCGGCGCGACGGTCCGCAGCGCGGCCGAAAAGCAGCAGCTCAGCGACGCCTATTCGCGTGAGCTCGCGGAATTCGTCCAGCCACACATGAATGAGCGTTTCGACCAGCTTTTCGAATGGGCGCGCGATCACGACCCCGACTGGGTCTGGCATTTCATGGAACGGCGGCTCGAATTCGGCGCCCTCGTCACGCAGGAGCAGATCGAGCATGACTGGCTGGCGCTTCTTTTCGCCGACGCGCCGGAGGCGATGTTGCTCTTGAGCGCCAGCCGGCATGTCATTCTCGCCAATCGCCGGGCGCGCCGGGTGCTTGAGAGTGGCGGCGTCTTCGTCCACAAGAACGGGCGGCTCACCGGCGCCGATACGCAGAGCGAGGACGCGCTTTCGATACTGATGGATCAGGCTTTCGGACTGGTCAGTACCGGGAGCAATTTCGGACCCGCCGACCGCTACGGCCGCGTCGCGAACGGCAAGGGCGAGGTCTTTCTGCTGCGCTGCGAGCGCATCCAGCCGCCGGCCGACGGCTCCGGCGCGCCGCCGATCGCGCTTGTCCGGATTTTCGAGGAGGGGCGCCGCCGCCGGGTCGATCGCGACGCGCTCTCCGCCTGGTATGGCCTCTCGCCGCGCGAGGCAGAGCTTGCGGCGGCCTTTGCCGAGGGCTCAAGCCTTGCCGCCTTTGCGCGCGCGGAGGGCCTTTCGATGGCAACCGTCCGCACGCATTTCTCGCGCATCAAGTCGAAACTCGGCGCCGCCGATCAGGCCGCCGTCGTCGGCAAGGTCATCCGCGCCGCTTTCGGGTGAGCGCCGGGACCCGCGCGTCGCTTGGCAATGTGCAAGGCCGTTCGGCATCGCTTGCGCATTGAACAGGGTGCCGCCGCTTTGGCATTGCCCGTGGCTTGCGCGGCTGTGCTACGCTTGGGGCAATCGCAACAGGTTAACGCAGGGAAGGGGCGGTTTTCCGTCCCTCGATGATCGCTTGAGCAACGAGAAAAACGCACCCGCCGAGATCGAAGCGGTTCGCAAGGGCTTCGAGACGCGCGGCTATATCTGCAACGCCCATATCGCCACCTCGATCTTCCTCGCCGAGCGGCTGCAAAAGCCGCTGCTGGTCGAAGGTCCGCCCGGCGTCGGCAAAACCGAGCTTGCCAAGGCGACCGCCGAACTTCTCGGCAAGCCGCTGATCCGGCTCCAATGCTATGAGGGGCTCGACGAGGCCAAGGCGCTTTACGAGTGGAAATACGGCAAGCAGCTTCTCTATACGCAGGTGCTGAAGGAAAAGCTCGGCGACCTGATGGCTGGTGCCAAGGGTCTGAAAGAGTCGATGACGCGGCTGCATGATTTCGACGACACGTTTTTCTCCGAGGAATTTCTCGAGCCGCGCCCGCTCTTGAAGGCGCTGTGGCAGCCGGGCGGGGCGGTGCTGTTGATCGACGAAATCGACAAGTCGGACGACGAGTTCGAGGCCTTCCTGCTCGAGTTGCTGTCGGACTATCAGATTTCGGTGCCCGAGCTCGGCACGATCAAGGCGCGCACGACGCCGATCGTGTTCCTCACTTCCAACAACACGCGCGAAATCGGCGACGCGCTGAAGCGCCGCTGTCTGCATCTCTACATTCCCTTCCCCGATACCGATCTCGAACAGCGCATCATCCGTTCGCGCGTGCCGGAAGTGGAAGAGGAGCTGCGCCGCCAGCTTGTCGCCTTCGTGCAGGGTCTTCGCACGCTCGACCTCAAGAAACTCCCCGCCGTCAGCGAGACCATCGACTGGGCGCGCACGCTCGTGCTGCTGCATGCCCGCGAACTCGACGCCGATCTCGTCCGCAACACGCTCAATGTGCTGCTGAAATTCCAGGACGATATCGACAATGTCGACGGCGAGATCAATGCGCTGGTGACGAAAGCGGTGCAGGCGAGGTGAAGATGATTGCCTCGGATGCTTCCTTCCTCTCCACCCGCCCCTGGGGGGCGGGTGGGCGTTTTCTCTTGAATTTCCGGATCGCCCCATGACCGAAGTCCTCGGCGATTTCATCCGGGCGCTGCGTTCGGCCGATGTCCGTGTCTCGACCTCGGAATCGATCGATGCAGGCCGCGTTGTCGGACTGGTCGGGCTCGACGACCGCATGACGCTCCGCGACGCGCTGGCACAGGTGCTGGCGAAAAGCGAAGACGAGAAGGCCGCTTTCGAAGAAACCTTCGACGTCTTCTTCGCCTTCGATCAGTTCAAGAGCCGCCCGCCCGCCGCCAATGACGACCGTGCGGATTCCGCGGAAAGCGCAGAAGATGAAGGCGGCGAGGGCGAGGACGGGTCGCCGCAGCAATCAGGCGGTCCGTCGGCGCCGGGCTCGGGCGGCATGGGCGGTGAGCCGGGGGAGGGTGACGAACCTTCGCCTGCAGCCGATCTCGCCGCGCTTCTCGAACGCGGCGATCAGGCCGAGCTTCAGATGGCGCTCGCCGAGGGCGCGCGTCAGGCGCAGCTCAATCGCATCCGTCTCTTCACGCAGCGCGGCATGTTCACGCGGCGCATCATGGAGTTGATGGGGCTCGACGGGCTCAACGAGGAGATCGAGCGGCGCGAGCGCGACGGCAATGTGGCGGGCGCTGAGCGGCTTGCGGAAGCGCGCGAGGGCTTGCGTGGCCAGGTGCGCGACTATGTCGAGAAGCAGCTCGAAATCTTCACCGCCAATTCGGGCCGCCAGTTGCGCGAGGAGGTTCTGGCGCAGGTGCGGCTTTCCAATATCGACCGTTCCGACATGCGGATCATGCACGAGCTGGTGCGCAAGATGGCCAAGCGCCTGATCGCGCTGCATTCGCGCCGCAAGAAAGTGTCGCGGCGCGGCGTGCTCGACGTGCGCCGCACCATCCGCGCCAATATCGAATATGACGGGTTGATGTTCCACACCGTCTGGAAGCGGACGAAAATCGACCGTCCCAAGGTGATGGCGGTTTGCGACGTGTCCGGGTCGGTGGCGCAGGTTGCGCGTTTCCTGCTGATGTTCCTCTACTCATTGCAGGAAGTGCTGCCGGGCGTCCGCAGCTTTGCCTTTTCGGGACGGCTCGGCGAAACGACCGCGCTTTTCGAGCGCGAGAAACTCGAAGACGCGCTTGTCGAGACTTTGCGCGAGCATGGCGGCGGCTCGACCGACTACGGCCAGGCCTTGATGGATTTCGAGGAAATCGCGCTCGACGACATCGATCATCGCACCACGGTTCTCATTCTTGGCGATGCGCGCTCCAACTACGGCGATCCGCGCGGCGATATTCTGAAAAAGATCCATGCGCGGGCGCGCCGCGTGGTCTGGCTCAATCCGGAGCCGCGCACGATGTGGAATTCGGGTGACAGCGAGATGCGAAAGCTCCAGCCCTATTGCGACAAGGCCGTCACCTGCGCCTCGCTGAAGGACCTTGAGCGCGTCGTCTCGGAGCTTTTGCGGAGCGCCGTTTGAGCGTCGCCCCCCGAAAGCGGGGATAAATTATTTTTTCCCGCGATTTATCCCCGGGGTCTTTTGCCGCACACAGGCGGCGTGGGCGTGTTTGTGACAGTTTTTTGACAGTTCGATGACAGAAGGTCCGTTTTCCTGCGCGGCAGCCGACTTATCCCCGGCCATTCCGGCGGACTTATCATGGCCCTGTCTAGGCAAGCCGTTATGTGCCGACTAGACTTTTGTCTCGTTTTGAGGCGTGGACCGGGGCACAGGCTCTGCAGGACAAGGGGCGGGTTACGGTCGCTCGGCGGCTGAAAACGTCCCGTTGCGGGACGTAATTTGGAATATTCGGGGTATTGATGCATCGGGGCGGCGCAAAAACACAAGCAAAAGTGCCGGAAAATCAACGGTCGCATCTCGCGCTGTTGATGGCGCTCGTGCTGCCGCTGGCGCTGTTCTGGTGGACCGCCGTTGCCGCGCAACCGATGCAACTGACGCCGGTGCATGTCGAAAGCGCCGCGCTGGTCGAAGACGAGGCGCCGCTGCGCGCCGCCGAAAGACCCTCGGAATCAAGGCGTTACAATGTCGTCGTCATGGGCGACTCGCTTGGCGACGGCACCTGGGCCGGGCTCTACCATGTGCTCCGTCAGGACAAGCGTTTTACCGTCATCAAGAAGTCGCGCGTCGCCACCGGTTTTTCGCGCGCCGACTACTACGACTGGAACGAGGCGGTGCGCGACATCGCGGCGGAAACGCGCATCGACATCGCGGTCGTCGTCATGGGCACCAACGACCGCCAGCCGATCGTCGAAAAAGGCCAGCGCCATGCGCTTTTCGAGCCGGGCTGGCGCGAAATCTACGAGCGCCGCGTCGACGCGTTCACGGCGACGCTGCAAGCGACCGGCGCCCGCATCTACTGGCTCGAACTGCCGGTGATGCGCAGCCCGCGCTTCGGAGGCGACATGGCGCAGTTCAACGAAATTTTCGAGGAACGGGCACGCATCAACGGCGTTTCTTTCGTCAGGACCGATGGTCTGGCTACGGACGAGACCGGTGGATACACGGCCTACGGCGCCGATCGTTTTGGTCGGACGCGGTTGTTGCGCGCCGAGGACGGCATTCACTTCACGATGCCGGGTTACGAATTGCTGGGCGAGCGCGTGGCGCAGGCGATGCTCGCCGATGTCGAAACCGGTGGCGGTCCTGTTCGCGTTGCCGAAGCGCCGCCGCGGTTGCGGGCCGAGTCCGCCGTTCCGGAAGTGCCCACGGCAGAGCAACCCGTTGCGCAGGAGCCGTTTGTCTATGATACATCCGGCAGACGCCCCGGCAGATCCGATGACTGGCGCTGGACCGGCCCGGTCAACTGATATCTCGCGCGCCCGCGCTGCGCGTTTCGCGGCGGCGATCCTTCTTGCTCTCTGCATTGCGCCCGCCCATGCCGGTGACTGCCCGCCGTCGCCTCCGGGTCTTCAATCCTTTAATGCGGCGATCGACGCGGTTGACGCGGGAACGCGTGCCCACCCGCTCACCGTGCTTCATCTTGGCGACAGTCATATCTCGCTCGATCATCTGACACGGCCGTTGCGCGCGCGCTGGCAGGTGCGTTTCGGCGATGCCGGACGCGGGCTGATGCCGGGCGTTCCCTTCCGCTACTACGCGCCCGACGGCTTCGCGCTTTCGATGCGCGGGCCTTGGGTGGTCGTTTCGAGTTTGTTGCGCACGACCGAAGGGCCCTTCGGCATTCAGGGTTTTCGCGCCAGCGCCGACGGTCACGATGCGGTGATGACAATGACTGCCGATGCGTCCTTTTCGGCGCTGACGCTGGAACTCGCCGGCGGGCCGGACACCGGGACCGTCATGCTGAAGCTCGGGGACGCGGCGCCCTTTCGTCTGTCGACACGCCGCGCCACGCCGGGCCTTGTACGCCTGACCCTGCCGGCGGCCGCAAACCGTGCCGCGCTCTGGCCGGCGGGCAACGGTCCCGTCCACCTTCTCGGCTGGTCGATTGCACATGCCATCCATGACGGCCCTCCGGGCGTTCGTTACGACAGCCATGGCATCGTCGCGGCGACGGCCGCCATCACCGAGCGCTGGGACAAGGAAATCGTCGATGCACAGCTTGCCGCACTGGCGCCCGATCTGGTCATTCTCGGTTACGGCACCAATGAGGGTTTCGACAACGGCCTTGATCTCGGCGCGCACAAGGCGCTGCTGGGTGGACTGATCGATCGCATCCGGGCTGCCGCGCCTGGCGCGTCGCTCGCGCTGCTTGGACCCTTCGACGGTGCGCGGCAGGGAACGGGCGAGGCTTGCGACGACGGATGGGCGACACCGCCGAAGCTTGGCCCGCTGCGCGAGACGATGCGCGCGCTCGCCGCCGAGGATAGCGCTTTCTACTGGGACGGTGAAGCCGCGATGGGCGGGCGCTGCAGTGTGCATCGCTGGGCAATGGAAACACCGCCGCTTGCCTATGCCGACCGGGTGCATTTGCGGCCGGACGGCGCGGCACTTCTCGGCGAGGCGTTGTGGGCGGCGCTGATGGGCCCCCGTGAGACGACGAAAGGCGGTATCTGCCGGCCGTGAGCCGGTTTGGGTGGTTAACCATAAGTTAAGGGAATTATTGAGCTTTTCGGCCCGGGCGGGGATGATGCGTCTGGTTCCGTCATGCCCCCCTGATGGTTGGCTGGGCGACTTCTGTTCGAGTGCGGGTGACGGGGCGGCATGCTTTTTCCGACCATAGAGTTCGGGATTTTCTTTCTGATCGTTTTCACGGTCAGTTGGGCTGCGCGCTGGACGCCGCATTGGCGCAAACTCGTGCTGCTGGCCGCCAGCTATTTTTTCTATGGCTGGTGGGACTGGCGGTTCATGGGCCTGCTGCTCGTCTCGACCCTCATCAACTACACAGCCGGTCTCGGTCTTGCGCGCACGACGCATCCGGTGCTGCGCAAGCTGATCGTTACGCTCGCGGTAACAGGCGGTCTCGCGATCCTCGGCTTCTTCAAGTATTACGGCTTTTTTCTCACCTCGCTTTCGACGCTGCTCGAGATGGCAGGGCTCGAGCGCGATTTGCCTTTCATGCAGGTGATCCTGCCGGTGGGCATTTCGTTCTTCACCTTCCAGGGCATTTCCTACGTGGTCGATGTCTATCGCGGTCATGTGCGAGCGGAGCGTTCGCTAGCCAATGTAATGCTCTACATCTCGTTCTTTCCGCAGCTTGTCGCTGGCCCCATCGTACGGGCGGCGGATTTCCTGCCGCAGTTGCATCGCGCACCGGTGCTGACACGCGCCCATGTCGGTGTGGGCACAGTGCTGATCCTGTCCGGTCTCGCCAAGAAAATGCTGATCGCGAACTATCTGGCGACCGAGCTGGTCGATCCGGTGTTTTTCGACCCGACGGCGGTCAGCGCGCTCGATCTGCTGATTGGCGTCTATGGCTATGCGATCCAGATTTATTGCGACTTTTCAGGTTACAGCGACATCGCCATCGGCGTTGCGGCGCTGCTTGGTTATCGCTTTCTTGAAAATTTCAACCAGCCTTATCGCGCGGCAAGCCTGCAGGATTTCTGGCGGCGCTGGCACATTTCGCTGTCGACCTGGCTGCGCGACTATCTCTACAAGCCGCTTGGCGGCAACAGGCAGGGCGAGGCGCGGACCTATCGCAATCTCTTCCTGACGATGTTTCTCGGCGGCATCTGGCACGGCGCGGCATGGACGTTCGTTTTCTGGGGTGCTTTCCATGGCGCGATGCTGGGTATCGAGCGCTATGTGCGGCGCAGGCTCGACGAGTTTGCGCCGCCCAACAGCGAGGCCGGCGGCATCGCCAGCGCGATCGGGCATGGCGCGCAGCACATCGTTGGCGTCTTCTGGACCTTTCATCTGGTCTGCTTTGCGTGGATTTTCTTCCGCGCCGACAGCTTCTCGACGGCCGGCAGCTATCTTGCGGGGTTTGCGCGCTGGTCGGACCCGAGCCAGTATGCGACGCCGTTCCTTGTCGGGTTGATTGCGATTGCGATGATCTTCCAGTTCACGCCGCGCGATCTCGGCCGCTGGCTGGCGCAGGGGCTGCAATGGTTGCCGTCGCCCATCCTCGGGCTCATTCTCGGCGGCGGCATCTGGCTGATCTGGGCGGTCGCGCCCGAAGGCGTCGCGCCTTTCATCTATTTCCAGTTCTGAGGCCGAATCATGCTGGACCTCATTCGCGAAATCGAAACGGACCTCGAAGACGGGTGGGAAGCCGCCTCGCGCGTCGAATTGCAGACGGCGGAGCATACGCGCCGCGCCGTCGCGCGTTTCACGCGGGCCTTGTGGATCACGCTGGCGATCATGCTCGTGTTCAACAGCGAGCGCCTTGTCACCTGGGTCAACGGGTTCGGCGTCGGACCGGTTCAGGATACGGTGGTGGCGCTTTCGGTTGCGTGGAATGAGCGCATGCTGGCGAGCGGCTTCACCGAACCGTCGCTTGCGGCGCGGGGGAAGGTCGATGAACTGCGCGGCGCGAGCTGGGCCGAATTCGAGCTACGGGTCGACAGCGAGCGCGCCCGGGCGCGGGAAGGCGCAAGATTGCTGCGAGGCGGTCTTGGGGGAGGGCCGGGCTAAGGCCGGTTTACATCAGCGCCTGGAGCGCCCACAACGCGCCCATGCCGACGGCAAGGGTTGCCAGCACGCTTTTCGTCGCCCACGCCACGCCGGCGGCAAGGACGCAGGCGATCAGGCGCGGATTGTCGAGTGCGATATCGAGGCCGCCCTCGGGCATGCGCAGCGCTGCCGGCAGGATGATCGCGCTCAACACCGCCGCCGGTACAAAGCGCAAGGCGCGCGTCAGCGGCTCCGGCAACGCGAGCCTTCCCGACAGGCCGATGAAGGAAAAGCGTAGCGCGAATGTTCCGATGCCGATGGCGACGATGGTCAGCCACAGCGTTGTCGTGTCCATCAGTGTTCTCCCTGTTGCGGCTTTTTCGGTGTCCATCGCGTTTCACAGAAATATCCGGCCGCGATGCCGCAGGCGGCGGCGAGGAACAGGCCGAGATTGAAGGGCAGGCCGGAGGCGGCGACGGCCACCGTCGCGCCGGTTGCGGCGGCGAGGCCTGCGGCGCGGTCGCGAATGCCTGGCACCAGCAGCGCCAGAAAGCTCAACGGCACGAAGAAGTCGAGCGACCAGCTGGGCGGCACGCGGCTGCCAAGCGTGAAGCCCGCAGCTGTCGCCGCCAGCCAGACGATCCACATGGCGATGGCGCCGCCGAGATAGAAGCGGGCCTTTGCGCGCGCGGTCATTTCGCTGTCGGCGGTATAGCGCGTGATGCCGAGCGCGTAGGACTGATCGGTCATCAGATAGGCGAGCATCGCGCGGCGGCGGAGCGAGAGGCCGGCGAAATGCGGCGCCAGCGAGGCGCTGTACATCGCAAAGCGCAGATTGATGATGAGGCCTGTCAGCACCACGATCAGAGCCGGTGCGGCTTCGGCGATCAATTGGGTCGAGGCGAGCTGCGCGGCGCCTGCGTAAATGACGATCGACTGGCCGATGCCTGCGGCCGCGCCGAATTTCGCCTCGGCCGCGACCGCGCCCGCGATCATGCCGAAGGGAACGGCGCCGGGAAGCAGCGGCAGCATCACGCGAATGCCTTCGACATAGTCGCCAAATGCCGGTTTCATCTTTCTCATCTCTTTCCCGTTCATTCCAAAATCGAAAAGCCCCTGCGAGGGTTCTCACAGGGGCTTTTCCGTTTTGCGTGGCGCTTGTCGGTCAGCGCGGCAATGTCGTTTCCCCCATCAGGAACAGGTCTACCTCGCGGGCGGCCTGCCGGCCCTCGCGAATGGCCCATACGACGAGCGACTGGCCGCGGCGCATGTCGCCGGCGGCGAAAATCTTGTCGAGCGACGATTTGTAGGTTGCCGTGTCGGCGGCGACATTGCCGCGTTTGTCGAGCTGCAGCCCGAGGTCCGCCAGCATGCCTTCATGGACAGGATGCACAAATCCCATTGCGAGCAATACGAGGTCGGCCTTGATTTCGAATTCGGAGCCGGGGATGGCTTGCATCTTCTCATCGACCCGGACGCATTCGATGGCACGGACATGGCCGTCCTTGCCGAGGATGCGCCGTGTCATCACCGCGAAGTCGCGCGTCGCGCCCTCAGCCTGGCTCGACGAGGTGCGCATCTTCAGCGGCCAATCCGGCCAGGTCAGCAGCTTGTTTTCCTTTTCCGGCGGCGCCGGCATGATTTCGAGCTGCGTCACCGAAACCGCGCCCTGACGGAACGACGTGCCGATGCAGTCAGAGCCGGTGTCGCCGCCGCCGATGACGACGACATGCTTGCCGCCGGCAAGGATCGGTTCGACCTGACCGATGGGTTCGTCGGAGACGCGCCGGTTCTGCTGCGGCAGAAACTCCATCGCAAAGTGAACGCCGGAAAGCTCGCGGCCTTCGACTTCGAGATCGCGCGGTTTTTCGGCGCCGCCCGTCAGCAGTACGGCGTCGAACTCGCGGTCGAGATCCTTTGCGCTCTTGTTGACGCCGACATGGACGCCGTAGTGGAAGATCGTGCCTTCCTTCTCCATCTGGACGATGCGGCGGTCGATGTGATGTTTTTCCATCTTGAAGTCGGGAATGCCGTAGCGCAGCAATCCGCCGGCCTTGGCCTGCCGTTCGAACACATGCACCTCGTGGCCGCGCCGCGAAAGCTGTTGCGCGGCAGCAAGGCCTGCGGGACCGGCGCCGACAATGGCGACCTTCTTGCCGGTTTTCGCGGCCGGGCGCTGCGGCGCAATCCAGCCTTCCTTCCAGCCGCGGTCGACAATGGCGCATTCGATCGTCTTGATCGTCACCGGTGCTTCGGTGAGGTTCAGCGTGCAGCTTGCCTCGCAGGGCGCGGGGCAGATGCGGCCGGTGAATTCGGGGAAGTTGTTGGTCGAGTGGAGGTTGCGACAAGCTTCCTCCCAGTCGTCGCGATAGACGAGATCGTTCCAGTCCGGAATCTGATTATTCACCGGACAACCGTTGTGACAATAGGGAATGCCGCAATCCATGCAGCGCGCCGCCTGGTCGCGCATGGCGTCCTCGGCGAGCGGGATCACGAACTCGTTGTAGTTCCTGATGCGGTCGGCGGCAGGCAGGTACTTGCGGTCCTGCCGGTCGATTTCCAGGAAACCGGTAATTTTTCCCACGACTCTTATTCTCCTGCTGCGGCCATTGCCTGCGCGGTTTCCTGCGCCTTCTGCATTTCCCTCAAGGCCCGGCGATATTCCACCGGCATCACCTTGCGGAATTTCGGCAGCATGGCCTCCCAATCGTCGAGAATGGCGCGCGCCCGCGACGAATTGGTGTAGTGCGCGTGGTTCTCGATCAACTGGTGCAGACGTTCGGAGTCGAAACGCGTCATGTCGGCCATCACGTCGACACGGCCATGGCTTTCGAGGTCGCCCGTCTGGTGGCGGTGACGCTCCATGATGTCGTGTTCTTCCTTCACCGGTTCGAGATCGACCATGGCAAGGTTGCAACGACGCTCGAACATGCCGTGTTCGTCCAGCACATAGGCGATGCCGCCCGACATGCCGGCCGCGAAATTGCGGCCCGTCTCGCCGAGGACGACGACGATGCCGCCGGTCATGTATTCGCATCCGTGATCGCCGGTGCCCTCGACAACGGCGATGGCGCCTGAGTTGCGCACCGCGAAACGCTCGCCGGCGACGCCACGGAAATAGCATTCA
>JAHBYM010000068.1 GCA_019635975.1 Parvibaculum sp.
AGAATATCGATCCGGCTGTCCGCGACGCGAAAAATCCAGGGCTGCGTGTTGTGCGGGTTTGAAGCGAGAATGCCGGCGGCGACCAGCGCCAGCGGCGTGTTCGCATATTCCGGCGCGTTCCACATTTGCCACGGCGCATAGGCCTCGCCCGCCGGGTCGGCGAAAACGCCGCGCTCATTGGCGCGCCACAGAACGCCCGCAGTGGCGACAAGTGTGATACCTGAGCCGATTTCGAGAAAGCGGCGGCGCGTGACTTTCGGAGCCGTGGTCATGAGGTTCCCTTTCGTTTGGCGGGTGAGGTGGCGGCGAACAGGCCGTCGATCATCGCGTCGACGGCGGCGAGCACGCGTTCCCAGTTTTTGTCGGTCTTGATTTCGACACCGCCATAGACGCGGATTTTCAGCGCGCGGGCGGCGAGATAGTCGATGGCGGCGGCAAGCAGCGCGGTGACGGCGACGATGTCGACATCGCCCCAGCCGCCGTGGCGCAGGGCTTCCTGCTTCATCAATTCGATGGAACGCTTCTCGCGCACTTCTTCAAGCGCGACGACGAGCGGTGTGCGGTTGGCGGGCTCGGCGGCAATGACGGCGAGCGTCACCGGGCGTTGGCGCATGGCGGCGGTGTGATGGCGAAGGCCGCGCTTCAAAGCGTCGGCGGCATCCGTCGCGCCTTCGGTCGCCGCCAGCATCTCCTCGACCGTCCACCAGAAATCGCCATGTTCGGCATAGGCGCGGTAGAGCCCGTCGAGATCGCCGAAATAGCGATAGATCAGAACCTTGTCGACGCCGGCCTCGCGCGCCAGCGCATTGATGCCCACGCCCGACAGCCCGTCGCGCAGGATCAGCCGCGACACGGCGTCGAGAATGGCCGTCTCGGTCTTCGCGCGGTCGCGCGGGCGGGGTTTCGGTTTGGCTGCGGTTTTTGTCACCATACGGTGACATATAGGGCAAGGCGGTGCCGCCGTCAAGTCGAACCTGGAAATGAGGGATCAGACGGCGGCGACGGCCTCGTCGATGGCGGCTTTCAGCGTTTCGGCCATGCGGTCGAGCTCGGCGTCGGAAACGACGAAGGCAGGGCCGAGGCAGACGATATCGCGGATGGCGCCCGTGCCGCCGCCATAGAAGAAGACGCCGCGTTTGAGGCCGGCACCGATAACGCGCTGCGTGACGGCGGCGCTTTCGGGGAAGCGTTCGAGCGTCTCGCGGTCGCGGACGATTTCAATTCCGCGCAAGAGCCCTTCGCCGCGAATTTCGGCAACGTTCGGATGCTGGCCGAGCAGCGCTTCGAGGCGGGTCGCAAGCGCGCGGCCGCGCTCGGCGGCGCGGGCGACGAGGTCTTCGTCTTCCATGATCTGAAGCACCTTGTCGGCGGCCGCGCAGGCGCCCGGATGCCCGCCATACGTATAGAACATCAGCGATTGTCCGCCTGCCGCGAGCGGCGCGACGACTTCTTCGGAGGCGAAAACGCCGACGATAGGCGCATAGCCGCCGGCAAGCCCCTTGCCCGAGACCAGAATGTCGGGCGCGATGTCGAAATGCGCGCAGGCGAGCGGCTTGCCGGTGCGACCGAAACCCGTCATCACTTCGTCGATGATGAGAAGAATGCCGTGGCGTTTGCAGATTTCCTGCACGCGCGGCCAGTAGCGCGGGCCGGGCATCAGCGCGCCGCCCGACGAACCGTTGATCGGTTCGGCAATGAACGCGGCGATGGTCTCCGGTCCCTCGCGCAGCACCAGCGCCTCGAATGCGTCGGCGGCGGCGATGTCGAAATCGGGATGGTGGCGGCCGAGCGGTGAACGGAGCGCATAAGGCGTCGGCGCCAGCGGCATGTCGGGAATGAGCCGTTCGAAGCCGCGCTTGCGCGCTTCATGTCCGGCGATGCCGAGCGTGAAGAGTGTCGTGCCGTGATAGGCGATGTCGCGGCCGACGATCTTCCAGCGTGTGTTGTCGCCCTGCGCGCGGAAATGCTGGACGGCGAGGCGGCAGGCGGCATCGACCGCTTCGGAGCCGCCGCTGGCAAGCCAGGTGCGTGTCAGATGCGGCGGTAGCCAGGCGCGGCGCAGGCGTTCCATCAGCCGCGTCCGTTCCGGCGTCAGGAAGGGCGGCACCGCGTAAGACATCGAGGTCATGGCCTCCGCCGTCGCCGCGCCGACTTCCGCGCGCCCGTGGCCGATATTCGAAACGATGGCGCCGCCAGACGCATCGAGAATTTCGCCGCCGCCGCGCGTATGGAGGACGCAGCCCTTTGCATGCGTGATGTCGACCGCGCGGGGCGAGGGCACGAAGGGCCAGAGGGGTGTTTGGGCGGTCATCGGCGGCGGGCTCCGGGCTTGTCGGTCGCGGGGGATGGCGGCCGAGTATGCCGGGCAAAGGCTTTCGGCAGAAGTCCCCATTCTTTGCCGTCGCCAAAGCCGCGCCGCTTTGATACCGGTAGGACCCAATTCGAAACGCGGCACGGGCAAGGCAGGTCCATCGTGAAGGTCGTCGTCATCGGTGCCGGCATCGTCGGCGTCGCCACCGCTTATGAACTCGCGCTGCGCGGCGAGACGGTGACGCTGATCGAGGCGCATGAGGGCGCGGGCCTCGGCACGAGCTACGCCAATGGCGGGCAGATGTCGGCCTGCGAGGTCGCGCCCTGGGCCGGGCCTGAAATTCCGGGCCTGATCCTGCGCTGGCTCGGCCGCGACGACGCGCCGTTCCGCCTGCGCCCGAAAATGGACCCCGACCAGTGGCGCTGGCTGCTGCGCTTCCTGTTGCGCTGCCGCACGTCTGCACGGATGGAACGCATTCCGCCCAATCTCGAACTGGCGCTGCTGACGCGCGAACGCATGGCGAGCTACGCGGCGGATTTTCGCGACGACGGACGGTCGCTCGATTTCGACCGCCGCGACAGAGGCATCCTGCGCATCTTCGCAAGCGAACATGCGGTGCGCGCCGCGATGACCGAGATGGAAACGATGGCGCGGCTCGGCGTCGAACAGCGCCTGTTGACGGCGGCCGAATGCGTCGAGGTCGAACCGGCGCTGGCGCCCGCCCTGCAACGCGGCGAAATTTCCGGCGGCCTCTATTCGCCGTCCGACGCCAGCGGCGACGCGCATCTCTTTTCGACAAACATGGCCGAGGCCGCAAGGCAGCGCGGCGTGACATTCCAGACCGGCACCGTCGTCGAGGAGATCATCGCGCGCGCTGGCCGCGCCTATGGCGTCGTGACGTCGCGCGGCGTGCTCGACGCGGATGCGGTCGTCGTCGCGGCCGGCGCGGGCACAGCGGCGCTGCTGAAGCCGCTTGGCATCCGCACCTGGATCTGTCCAGTGAAAGGCTATTCGGTGACGCTGCCGGCGCCGGAAGGCAATGCGCCCGAAGTCAGCATCACCGACGAAGCGCGCAAGATTGTCATCAGCCGGTTGGGCGACCGGCTGCGCGCCGCGGGCCAGGCCGAAGTCGGCGGCTACGACCTGACGCTGGAGCCCGGCCGCGCCGCCTCGGTGCTCAATGCACTGACGAGCTTGTTGCCGCAGGCGGGGGCCGGCGCCGGCGCGGCCGAATTCTGGTGCGGCCTGCGGCCCATGACCCCGGATGGGAGCCCGGTGATCGGCCGGGTGGAGCCCTTTTCGAATCTTTTCATCAATAGCGGCCACGGCACACTGGGCTGGACGCTGGGGGCCGGCAGCGGCGCAGCGCTCGCCGACCTGATCTGCGACAGCGCGCCGCAACTATCCCTAAGTCCTTTCTCCATAAGGAGATTTTAGAAAAATTGGCGCGCTGCAACGCGGGTTTTTGTGCGATGCACAAAAATTACTTGACGCTAGGGTAGGGGCCATCTATCTCATATTGCAGCGCACAAATCCGGCGCGCCGGTATGTGTTTGGAAACGCTCGCGTGAGGCGAGCGACCACGCGATACAGGAGATAGAAACAATGCCCGAAGCGACCCCCAAAGCCAAGAAGACCAAGACGACTGCGAAGCCGCGTGCCGCCAAGGCGGCGCCGAAAGCCGCCAAGGCCGCCCCCAAGGCCAACGCGAAGAACCCGATCGAAGTGGCGTCCGGCATCATCGTGACGCTGGCCCGCACCAACTTCGAGGAATCGGTCGAGACCGCCCGTGCCGCGCTCAAGTCCGGCAGCATCAAGACGGCGGTGGAACTCCAGAACGAACTCGTTCGCGCCACCATCAAGCGGAACATCGATGCCGCCCGCGAACTCAACGAACTCACCGTGAGCACCGTTCGCGAAGCCGTGAACCCTTATGCCACGAAGTTCACCGAAGCCTTCGAAAAGCTCCGCGCCGCGTAATTCGCGCGCGAGGCTCCAGACCCCCGTCTGTTGAGTACTGTTGCGTAAAAAGCCCGGCCCCTGAAAGGGTGCCGGGCTTTTGTTTGTCCGCGCGTTGGAGGCGTGGGGGTCGTCAGACCGCTTCGCGAGCCGAGGCGCGCGCCGCGAGACGCTGGCGCAGCGACAACACAGGTTCGCGCCCGTCGGTCGCCGGCTGGTAGGAAAGCGAAAACACGCCGACGCTCTCGGCCCAGATTTCCGGTGTGATGTTGTCGGCGACTTCCAGTGCGTCGAAGCCGCAGCGGACCATGAAATGGAACTGGTCGCGCAGCACATTGCCGACGGCGCGGACTTCGCCCTTGTAGCCATGGCGCTCGCGCAAGAGCCGCGCATAGGAATAGGCACGGCCATTGCGATAGACCGGAAATTCGAGCGCGACCACCGCAAGCTTGTCGAGATCGTCCGCGATGGCCGAGGGCTCCTGACCGCTTTTCAGGCGCACACCGAGCAGTGTGTTGCGCGCCGTCAGCGCGTCGCGCTCCTTCTGCCAGCGCTCGAGGCTGACGATGACCGCGCCATCCGGCAGGGCGTCCTCGTCCCCGACGGTCGCGAAATCGTCCGCGACGAACTTCCCGTTCCTAATGAGTTGCATAGAGGCTCTCCTTGAACGGATCGATGCCGATGCGGCGATAGGTGTCGATGAAGCGCTCGCCGGGCTGGCGCAGGCCGAGATAGGTCGTGACGATGGTTTCGATCGCGTCGACGATCTGCTCTTCGGTGAAGGCGGGGCCGACGATGTCGCCGATCGCGGTCTTCTCGTCGGCCGCACCGCCCAGCGTCACCTGGTAATATTCGACGCCCTTCTTGTCGACGCCCAGAATGCCGATATGGCCGACATGGTGATGGCCGCAGGCATTGATGCAGCCCGACGTGTTGATCTTCAACTCACCGATGTCGTGCTGCCGGTCGAGATCGGCGAAGCGCTCCGAAATCTGCTGCGCCAGCGGGATCGAGCGCGCATTGGCGAGCGCGCAATAATCGAGACCGGGGCAGGCGATCTGGTCGGTGATGAGATTGATGTTGGCGGTCGCGAGCCCGGCCGCCTTCAGCGCCGCATGAACGGCCGGCAGGTCCTTCTTGCGCACATCGGCCAGCGTCAGGTTCTGCTCATGCGTGACGCGCAACTCGTCGAAGCTGTATTTCTCGGCGATGTCGGCGACCGCGTCCATCTGCTCCGACGAGCAGTCGCCCGGCGTTCCGCCGATCGGCTTGAGCGAAATGTTGACGATGGCATAGCCCGGCACCTTGTGCGCGGCGACATTGGACTTCACCCAATTGGCGAAGTCCCGGTCGGCGACCACCGCCTTGTTAAGCTCGGTGCTTTCGTCGGGCAGCGTTTCGTAAGCGGGCGGCGCGAAATAGGCCTGGATGCGCGCGACCTCCTCGGCTGGCAAATGCAAGGCGCCGGTCTTGCGGATTTCGGCGAACTCGGCATCCACCTGCCGCTTCATTTCCTCGGCGCCGATCTCGTGCACTAGGATCTTGATGCGCGCCTTGTAGATGTTGTCGCGGCGTCCATACATGTTGTAGACGCGCATGATCGCCTCGAGATAGGCGAGCAAATCTTCCTTCGGCACGAAATCGGCGATCTTCTTTCCGATCATCGGTGTGCGGCCGAGCCCGCCGCCGACATAGATTTCGTAGCCGATCTCGCCCTTGCCGTCCCGGACGATCTGGATGCCGATGTCGTGCACGCGAATTGCAGCGCGGTCGTCCGGCGTGCCGGAAACGGCGATCTTGAACTTGCGCGGCAGGAACGAGAATTCCGGGTGGAAGGTCGACCATTGCCGGATGATTTCCGAAACGATGCGCGGATCCTCGATCTCGTCCTTCGCGGCCCCGGCATACTGATCCGACGTCACGTTGCGGATGCAGTTGCCCGATGTCTGGATGGCATGCATCTCGACGGTCGCAAGGTCGTGCAGCACATCGGGCATGTCCTTCAGCGCCGGCCAGTTGTATTGAAGGTTCTGGCGTGTCGTGAAGTGACCGTAGCCGCGGTCGTATTTGCGGCCGATATGCGCGAGCATGCGCAATTGCTTCGATGACAGCGTGCCGTAGGGAATGGCGACGCGGAGCATATAGGCGTGAAGTTGCAGATAGACGCCGTTCATCAGCCGGAGCGGCTTGAACTCGTCTTCCGTCAACTCGCCCGAAAGACGGCGCGCCACCTGCCCGCGAAACTGGGCGACGCGCTCGTTGACGAGCTGGTGATCGAATTCATCGTAGCGATACATAACCGAACCTTTGCCTCTCGCGGTTTCTTGCGTTCAGCGGTGAACGCCCGGCAGCTCCGCCTGCTTGCCGAGATCGAGGCGCACGGTCGGGCCCGCCTGCCGGATCGTTTCACGCACGCTTGCGGCCCGGATGTTGCCGTCCTCGCGCACGACTTCAAAAAGATAGGGCTCGACAACGATATTGCCGTCGATCGCCGGTTGTGCGCGCGCCAGCAGCGCCTCGCCCGCTTCCTTGCCTTCGATCACGTCTGCATCCTGCAGCGATTCCGACCAACGATTGTCCGCCGTCAGATAAACGACAATGCCGTCGGCGAGACGGTTGGCCGTGAGCGCCTGAATCTGCGCTCCCTTGCGGCTGTGCTGGGCCATGCTGATGCTCCTTCAGGCTCCATCCGCACCGGTTCACCGCCCGCCGCCCGGACGTCGGACGAAAGGGAGGCGAGGCACGAGAAGCCGCGGCTAACTACCCGGTAACATGGGTTTTTTGCTAAAGATCGTCAATAGAAGTGTAGAACATTATTATTCACACAAAAAACCGTTTAATTTCGGAAATGGCTAATTTCAGCCAGTTTTCGGACCCGTCTCAGAACTCCCGGCGAACCGCGCTCTCATGCCAGCGCCGGAGCAGACGGTGCTCGACCCAGGTCAGGCCGAAAAAGATTGTGATGCCGAGCACCGACAGCAGGAACAGCGCGGCGAACATGCGCGGAATGTCGAGCCGGTAGCCGGCCTCGACGATGCGCCAGGCGAGCCCCGCGCCGGTGCCCGAACCGGCGACGAATTCGGCGACGACGGCGCCGATCAGCGCCAGCCCGCCGGAAATTTTCATGCCCGCCAGAATGTAGGGCAGCGCCGAGGGCAGTTGCAGCTCGCTCAGCACCTGCCAGCGGCTGGCGCCATAGAGCCGGAAGAGATCGCGCAGATTGTGGTCGGCAGAACGCAAGCCCAGCGTCGTGTTGGAAAGAATCGGAAAGAAGGCGACCATCCAGGCGAGGATCAGCACGGCAAGTTCGACGCGGTCGTAGCCGACCCAGATCAGGATCAGCGGCGCGATGGCGACGACCGGCGTCACCTGCAACACGACCGCGTAGGGAAAGAGCGCCATCTCGATCCGCCGGCTTTGCGAGAAGAGAATGGCAAGGCCGATGCCACCCACCGCGGCGAGCACGAAGGCCATCAGCGTGACGCGCAGCGTCACCCAGAGCGAGCCCATCAACGATCCGAAATTGGCGACAAGGCTGGCCCCGATCGCGCTGGGCGGCGGCAGCACGAAAAGCGGCACGTCGCCAAGCCGCACCGATGCTTCCCAGATTCCCAGAAAGACGACGCCGATGGCGGCCGGCACGACAATGCGCGTGAAGCGCGACATGGCGCTGTCCTCGCTGTTCATGGCCGCACCCCCTCGCGCAGCGCGGCGCTGACCGCCGCACAATGATCGGCATAGTCATGCGAGCGGCGGAAGGCAGGCCCGCGCGGATGTGGCGCGCCGATCTCGACCTCGCCGAGAACGCGCCCCGGCCGCGCACCCATCACCAGCACCCGCTCCGACAGATAGACGGACTCGTAGATGCTGTGCGTGACGAAAATCACCGTCCAGCGCTGGCTGCGCCAGAGATCGAGCAGGTCGTCGTCGAGTTTCTCGCGCGTGAACTCGTCGAGCGCTGCGAAGGGCTCGTCCATCAGCAGCATCGGCGGATCGGTCACCAGCGCGCGCGCCAGCGACACGCGCATCTTCATGCCGCCGGACAACTCGCGTGGGAAAGCGCCCGCGAAATCGGCAAGGCCGACGCGCGCCAGCGCATCCATCAATTGCGGCCTTGCTTTATCGAACGCGATGCCGCGAAGCTTCAACGGCAGATACACATTGTCGAGAACCGATGCCCAGGGCATCAGCGTCGCATCCTGAAAGACGAAACCGACATCGGCAGGCCGCGCGCCGCTACTTGTGTGCCAGCGGACATGGCCCGCGCTTGCCCCGATCAGTCCAGCGACGATCCGGAGCAGCGTGCTCTTGCCGCAGCCCGAAGGCCCGACCAGCGAAACGAAATCGCCGCGGCGAATTTCCGCATCGACGCCCGACAGCGCCACCGTGCCGCCCTCATAGGTCTTGGCGACGCCGGTCAGCGTGAGCAGTGGAGGCCGTGGCGCGTCGGCTGAGGTCATGGGCTGCGCGGCCGCTCCCTTATTCGCCGGTCAGTTGCTTCTTGAGGTCGAGGCCGGCGCCCTGATTGATGAACTCCAGCGTATAGGCGCTGTGGACGTCGAGGCCCGCCGAATAGACGCCTGCCGTCACCATCGTCAGGTGGAATTCCCGCCAACGCGCATCGGTCATCGCGCCGATGCCGAGCGTTGCCGTGTCGCCGGATTCGACGATGCCGTATTTTTTCATCATCGAAATCGCATTGGCGATCACATCGTCGGTCATCTCCGGATTGTCGCGCTTGATAAGCGCATTGGCCGGCGCCGGATCGCCGTAGAGGTAGCTCACCCAGCCGCGAATGCTCGCATCGACGAAGGCCTGCACGGCTTCCGGCTGCTCGGCGATCGTCCGGTCGGCGGCGAGAATGACCGCGGCATAGCCCGGATAGCCGTAATCCGACAGCAGGAACACTTGCGGCTCGACGCCGGTTTCCTTGCGGATCATGTAGGGCTCGGACGAGAGGTAACCCTGCTGTATGGCGGCCGGATCGGTCAGGAACGGCGCGAGGTTGAATGTGTACTTGCGGATCTGGCTGTCCTCGAAATCGTATTTCGCCTTCAGCCATTGCCAGAACGCGCTGACCGTCGCGTCCGACACCATGATCGGCATGCCCTTCATGTCGGCGATCGATTTCACGTCTTCGCGCGGATGCGTGATGAAAACCTGGGGGTCCTTCTGGAATGTCGCCATCACAGCCCTGGCGCCGGCACCCGCCTCGACGATGTTGAGCGGAATGAAATTGTTCGAGCCGATGCCGAAATCGACCGAATGGGCGGCCAGCAGTTGCGGCACATTGATGCCCGGGCCGCCTTGCACGATTTTGACGTCGAGCCCGGCTTCCGCGTAGTAGCCATTGGCAAGCGCCTGGTAGAAGCCGCCATGCTCGGCCTGCGCCTTCCAGTCGGTGGCGAAGCTGACGCGGGTGAGGCCGCTCGTGTCCCGGCCGCCGCCGGGGCCGACCGCCAGGACGATGACGACAGCAACCGTCACCGCCGCCGCGACGGCGCCCAAAATCAGATTCCGGTTCATTGAGGCCTCCCCCTGAAACGCGCGGCCGCGCGGGAACGGAAGCGATGGTATCAGCGGGAAACCGGCGGGGCTACTGCGTGAAAGGCCCTACCGGCAGGAAGGAAAATCCGCCTAGAGCGGCTCGCAATCGGACTGCCGTCGCATGGCGTCGATGCTGGCGCGCTCTTCGTCGGAGGCGATCAGCGACCGAAAGAGAATGATGCCGCGGCTCGAAGGCGCCACCACGACCGGCGCGCCATTGCCGCCCTTCGCGGTGTCGTCTGTCGCAAGGATGATTTCGATCGAACCGGCATTGGCTTGCCGGTCGTTGACGACGAAGAAATTGTCGGTGTTGGCGGCGAACATCGACAGCGACCAATAGGTGTCGGGCACGGGCGATGTGATGCGCAGCGGCCGCGCGCCGACATCGTAGACGCAGGCCGTGTAGAGGAGATCGGGGCTCGGACGGACGATGCCGCGCACCGCCGCCGTCGCGGGCTCGGGATAGAGCGGCTTGTTGACGCCACCGGCCTGCGCGGCGATGCCGGCCATGGCGCGATCCATGATGCCATAGGGCAGGGCGAAGATCGTCAGGATATGAAAGACGGCGGCAAGCACCACGGTGCCGGCAATCCACATGGGCCATGTCTTCATCGTAGGCACGCCTCCCTGGCGATGCGCGGCAGCGCGATCCCGGATGGGTCGCGCACCGCTTCCTCGGCCGGATTGTAAAGTCGAAGTGTCAGCGTGAATGTCCCGTCGCCCTCGCCGGTCGGTATCCAGTTGCCGCCGCTTTCCGACGGACCTGCCGAGATAACGAAACTTCCGTCGTCCTCGCGCGCTACCGTGTTGCCGCCATAGGAATAGCGGTCTTGCGGGTTGGGGATCAGATAATGGTCGGCGGCATAGGCCGTGATGCTCCACCAGCGCGCCGGCGGATCGGAGCCGACGATCTTGTAGCTGCACTGCATGCGCAGCGTTTCGCCGTCGCTGTCCGTCGCGGCGGTGAAATAGATCGTCTCGCTGCGATTGAGCGCCAGCAATCCGCCGACGGCGACGCGGGCTCGCGTGTAGGGATCGGCATCGGCGGAGCCGATAACGTCGCTCGTCATCCACGGGCCGACGGCGGTCGTGCCGCCGAGGCCGCCGCGCAGAAGCAGCAACGCCGATCCGACGCCCAGAACGAGCGCGACGACAAAAGATGCAAGAAGCTTCAGGAAGAGCTTCAATATTCCCCCACCGGATCCTTCTGGATCCGAAACCGGTCCACGCTTCGCCTCGCCGCACCCCTGCCCGCGAATCGCAACGTCCAACATCCAAAACTGTGTCGTCGCAACAGTCAAAGGGAATATGCGGGGGTGGTTAACTCTCAGGCGCCGGAAAGCGCCTCGCGCTTCAACTCGAGTTCGAGCCAGCGTTCCTCGACCGCGGAAAGCTCCGCCCGGAGCGCATCATGGCGCGCTGTCGCCTTATGGAAATCGTCGGGGCTGCGCGCGTAGAGGTCCGGATCCGCGAGCTTCTTTTCGAGCGCGGCTATTTCCGTGGCGAGCCGCGGCATTTTTTCCTGCAGCTCCTCAAGCGCGCGCTGGTCCTTGTAGCCGAGCTTGGCCGCCGGCCGCGCACGTTCGGGCCGTGCGGATGCAGCCGCTGCGCGGCCCGAACGCACAGCCTCGCCGCGTTCATGCCGCGACTGTCTCAGATAATCCGAATAGCCGCCCGGATACTCGACGGCATTGCCCGCCCCGTCGAGCGCAATGACGGAGGTGACGACGCGGTCGAGAAAGTCGCGATCGTGGCTGACCAGCAGGACGGTGCCGTCATAGTCGGTCAGCATTTCCTGCAACAGGTCGAGCGTCTCCATGTCGAGATCGTTGGTCGGTTCGTCGAGCACGAGAAGGTTCGACGGTTTCGCCAGCGCGCGTGCCAGCAGCAGCCGGCACTGTTCGCCGCCGGACAGGGCCCTGACCGGCTGGCGCGCCTGCGACTCCCGGAAGAGGAAGTCCTTGAGATAGGAAACCACATGGCGCGGCTTCCCGCGCACCATCACCTGGTCGCCGCCGCCTTCGCACAAGGTTTTCCAGAGTGTCGCTTCGGGATCGAGCAGCGCGCGCGTCTGGTCGACATAGACGGGCGTCAGGTTGGTGCCGAGGCGTATCGTGCCGCTGTCGGGCTTCAGCGCGCCAGTGAGTATTTTCAGCAGCGTCGTCTTTCCCGCGCCATTGGGGCCGATCAGCCCGACCTTGTCGCCGCGCATGATGCGCGTCGAAAAATTATCGACGGCGACGCGCACGCTGCCGTCCGGCTGCGGCCAGCTTTTCGATATGCCCTTCGCTTCGACGACAAGCGATCCCGACGCCGTGCCGCTTTCCGCAACCAGTTCGACGCGGCCCGTCTGTCCGACGCGCCGTGCGCGGTCGGCGCGCATCGCATGCAGGCGCCGCAACCTTCCCTGGTTGCGTGTGCGTCGCGCCGAAATGCCTTCGCGCGACCACTGCGTCTCCTGCTCGATCAGCCGGTCGAGCTTGTGCGCGACAATTTCTTCCTCGGCGAGAATTTGTTCCGACCATGCTTCGAACGACGAGAAGCCTTTGTCGAGGCGGCGGATCGCACCACGGTCGAGCCACAGACAACCGGCGGTCAATCGGCGCAAGAAAGCGCGGTCGTGACTGATCAAGATGAAAGCGCCGCGAAACGCCGACAGCGTTTCCTCGAGCCATTCGATCGACGGCAGATCGAGATGGTTGGTCGGTTCGTCGAGCAGCAGAATGTCGGGTTCCTCGGCAAGCACGCGGGCAAGCGCCGCCTTGCGTCCCTCACCACCCGAAAGCGTTGCCGGGTCGGCGCCCGGCGAAAGTTTCAGTTCGTCGAGCGCAGCTTGCGCCTTGTGCGTTTCGGCGCCGCCTGCCGTCGCATAATCGAGCACGGTCGCGGCGCCGCCGAAATCCGGCGCCTGTTCGAGATAGGCGATGCGCGTGCCGGGCTGGCGGAAAATCTCGCCGCCATCGGGCTCGGCAAGGCCGGCCGCAATGCGCAGCAATGTCGACTTGCCCGAGCCGTTCCGCCCGACAAGGCACAGCCGGTCTCCAGCGGCGAGCGCGAAGCTCGCGCCCGAAATCAACAACTGATCGGCGAAGGCGACGCGAATGTCGCGAAGGGCAAGAAGCGGCGGGGCCAATCTGGAAATCTCTGCATGTCGATGCGCGCGGATGGCCCTGTATGGCGCATCGCGCGGCGTGACGCAAACTCAGCGCTTGCCGGGGCCGCCCAGAGTTTCGCCGCCGCGCCGGAAGCCCTGACCCCAATTGGCCGAACGGCCTTCGAGCTTTGG
>JAHBYM010000069.1 GCA_019635975.1 Parvibaculum sp.
GCCGGTTCGGCCTCCACCGCCTTTTGCAGCGCGATGCGGATATGCCGGTTCTCGATCAGATTGCCGAGCGGTTCGTCGCCAATTTCCTTGTGGTCGAAATGCAGGAAGAGCGGCGAAGCGCCGTCGCGCACGCGCCCGTCCGACACCATGATGTCGTTGATCGGCTGCATCTGGCCCTGAAGATGCTTCGTAACGCCGAGACGCTCGAACATCCGGCAGGAGGCAAAGGCGATGGCCGAGACGCGGCCGTCGAACTTCGCATCCGTCGCCGTCGCCGGGTCGAGCACATCGACCACCGTGACGCTCAATCCGCCTTGCGCGCAGGCCAGCGCCAGCGGCAGGCCGGTCAACCCGCCGCCGACAATCAGTACATCGCTGTCGCTCGCACCGCTCATCGAAGCAAGATCGGCCGCGCGGACGCCAAAGGCAAGGGGCGGATGGACGCAAGCACCCGGCGGGCCTAATCTCCGCGAAAATAACGGAGAGGCACATGGAGTTTTCCGACCTGACGGCGCTCGAACTCGGCCGCCGCTTCGAAAGCGGCGACGCCGACCCGCGCGCCGTGACGGATGATTTCCTGGCCCGCGCGGCGGCCGCCGATCCGGCGCATCGCATCTATGTGCGCCTGCTCGGGCCCCGCGCCCGCGCCGAAGCCGATGCCGCCGCCGCACGCGCAAAGAGCGGTTTGCGCCGTCATGCGCTCGACGGCGTGCCGCTTTCCTGGAAAGACCTCTTCGACACCGCCGGCGACGCGACAGCCGCAGGCTCATGGCCGCTGAAGAACCGCCTGCCCGAACGCGATGCCGAAGTGCTGGCGCGCGCAACCCGCGCCGGCGCCGTCTGCCTCGGCAAGACGACGATGACCGAGCTTGCATTCTCCGGCCTCGGCATCAATCCGAAATTCGGTACGCCCGCCAACGCACATGACGATCATATCGAGCGCGTGCCGGGCGGCTCCTCGGCAGGCGCCGGCGTTTCGGTGGCGCGCGGGCTGGCCGCCGCCGCCATCGGCACCGACACCGGCGGCTCGGTGCGCATCCCCGCCGCCTGGAACGGCCTTGTCGGCTTGAAGACGACGGCGGGCCGCCTGCCGCTCGCGGGCACGGTACCGCTTTCGCCGACCTTCGACACGGTGGGTCCGCTGGCGAAATACGTCGAGGATGCGGCCGCGCTGCTCGCGCTTCTCGAAGGAAAGCAGGCGCGCGCGCTTCAGCCTTTCGATCTTTCCCGCGCCGTCTTCTGGCTGCCCGGCGGCATCGCATGGGAAGATCTCGACGATGGTGTCGCCGCGGCGCTCGAAGCGGCGATCCGCCGTCTCGTCCGGGCCGGTGCAAAAATCGTCGAACACAAATTGCCGGAACTCGACGAAATCGACGCGCTCGCATGGGGCTCGAATTCGAGCCGCCTCGTCGCCGAAGCCCATGCGCAATGGGGCGAAATGCTGGCCGCCAACAAGGCCGACATCTATCCGCCGGTTTACGACCGCGTGATGGCGGGCGCCGCACTCACTGCATCGGGCATCGTCGCCGCCGATCTGAAGCGCGCCGAAATCCGTGCCCGCTACCTGACGGCAACCGCGGGCGTCGATGCCGTGCTGCTGCCCACCGTTGCGATTTCGCCGCCGCCGATCGCGGCGCTCGAGGCCGGCGGCGAGCCTTACTTCCGCGCCAACCGCATGGCGCTCCGGAACGCGACCATCGGCAACCAGCTCGGCCTCTGCGCGATCACGCTCCCGGCGGGCTACGACAAGCTCGGCCTGCCGGTCGGCTTGATGCTGCAAAGCCATCCGTTTACGGAGGAAAGGCTGCTCGGCCTCGCCCTTGCCGTCGAGCGCGCACTGCACTGACGAAAGCTGCGTTGGAAAAGAAAGAAGCCCCGGAGATCGCTCCCCGGGGCTTTGCTTTTCGAAACCGGAAGATGTCAGTTGGTCGGCTCGCCCCGCGCCTTGTCTTCAAGCGCCCGCTTCTGGATATAGGAGAGGATCGCCTCGACGTCTTCCTCGCTGACGAGATCGGCAAAGCTCGCCATGCCGTTGTCCGACAGAATGCCGCCACGCACGATGTCCTGGAAGTGCTCGCGGATATTTTCTCCCATCCGGCGAAGATCGGGCGTGACGCCCGGGCTGATCGCCAGCGCGCCGTGGCAGAGCATGCAGTATTGCGTATAGGCAATCTCGCCCTGCCGCACCGTCGCCTCGTCGGCCGTCAGCGCCGGCCAGTCGGGGATCGACTGGTCGCGCAGCGCAAGCTGCGGCAGTTCCCTGGCCCCGCCGATCTTGAAGGCGAGCAACCGCCCTTCATTGCCGTATTTCGCCGCCGCCGATGTGCGCGCATCGCCCGAGACGATGTTGACGCCGCCCCAGCCTGCCAGCACGGCGACATATTGTTCGCCATCGACCGTGTAGGTGACGGGAGCGGCGACGATGCCGGTCTGGATGTATTGCGACCAGACGCGTTCGCCTGTGTCGGCCTTGTAGGCATGGAAATAGCCGTCGGCCGTTCCCTGGAATACGAGATTGCCGGCGGTCGCCAGAACGCCGCCATTGAGCGGCGCGGGGTATTCCGCCTGCCAGCGCGCTTCGCCGGTCACCGGATCCCATGCCTTCAGGTAACCCTTTTCCATCGGGATTTCCGGCAGCGCCGTGATCGCGTCGATATAGGCGGTCCAGTCCATGCCGGTGTTCCACCAGTTCTCGTCCGGCGTGAACTCGCCTTCGTTCTTCCATTGCTCGCTCAGTGAATAGATGCCGGCGATGTCCTGTGTCGGGATATAGACAAGGCCGGTGCCCGGATGAAATGCCATCGGGTGCCAGTTATGCGCACCATTGGCCGACGGCAGCACGAAGGCGGTCGCATGGCCGAATTCGCCTTCGCCCGTCTCGACCGGACGTCCCGTCTCAAGATCGACATGGCTTGCCCATGTCGTCGTCGCGAAAGGATTGGCGGAAATGAGTTCGCCGGTTTCGCGGTCGAGCACATAGAAGAAACCGTTCTTCGGCGCCTGCATGATGACCTTGCGTTGCGCGCCGTCGATCTCGATATCGGCGAGCATCAACGGCTGCGTCGCGGTGTAGTCCCAATTGTCGCCGGGCGTCGTCTGGTAGTACCACTTCATGCGGCCGCTATCGGCGTCGAGCGCCAGGATCGACGACAGATAGAGATTGTCGCCGCCGCCGGGCGAACGGATTTCGCGCGTCCAGGGCGAGCCGTTGCCGGTGCCGACATAGAGCGTGTTGCTCTCCGGCTCATAGACCATCGAGTCCCAGGCCGTGCCGCCGCCGCCGATCTTCCACCACTCGCCGCCCTTCCATGTCGGCATCGCGGCTTCGAGCTCGGGATGTTCGACCGGCAGCGCCGGATCGCCCGGCACCGTGTAAAAACGCCACGCTTGTTCGCCGGTGTCGGTGTCATAGGCGGTGATGTAGCCGCGCACGCCATATTCGGCGCCGCCATTGCCGATCACCACCTTGTCGCCGAACACGCGCGGCGCGCCGGTGATTGTGTAAGGCGGTCCGGGGATGGTGTTGACTTCCCAGACGACGGAGCCGTCCGCCGCGTCGAGCGCGAAAAGCCGCCCGTCGAAGCTTGCCGTATAAACGCGGCCCTTCCACACGGCGACGCCGCGATTGACGACGTCGCAGCAGCCATAGCGGCCCCACTCGCCGGGCACTTCCGGATCGAAGCGCCAGATTTCGTTGCCGCTCTTTGCATCGACCGCGATTGTGACGCCCCAGTTGAGCGACAGATACATGATGCCGTCGACGACGATCGGCGTCGCCTCGAGGCCGCGCGTCGTATAGGTGTCGAGCGACCATGCAAGCGCGAGTTCGCCGATATTGCCGTCATTGATGTCGTCGAGCGGCGAAAAGCGCTGCTCGTCATAGGTGCGGCCATGCGAAAGCCAGTTGCCGGGTTCCGCGTCCGCCGCCGCGATGCGCGCGCCGTCGATATCGGCCAGTCCGCGCGGCGTAGGCTCTTCGGCCGGCGTCTCGATGACCGGCGCCTCGACAACCGGCGTCCCGGTGCTGTCCGCGCCGCCGGAAATAAACTGCCAGCCGATAAAACCGGCCAACACCACGCCTGCCGCGGCGTTGACCGCCACAGGCCAATTCTTCGCCAGATCCGCCATGACCTCCCCGTCCCTGTTTCCCGGCCGCCAGCCGCCGCTTGGGCCGCGCCGATCCCCTGTTTGCGGAGTTGCACTCCACTTTTTGTGGCGAAAGCTTAGCCGAAGCGCCGATGCCGCGAAACCACCCCCTTCCCCGAAAAAAGCGCCGCTAATCCGCGCTCACCGCCATCCACCGCCGACTCGGAAAAGGCAGATAGCCTAAAAATTATGCAGATTGAGAAATCTGAGTGTTTTCTATGCACTTCCTTGGCTGAAAACAACGACCCGCCCGGCATCCGAAACAAAATACTAAACAAATACAACAGGTTAAGACTCCCAACCCAAACGGCATGCTTCTTGAGAACAAGGGCATCAAGCGCCGGAAGACCGCCCGCCGGGGAGACGGGCGGCGCGCCGCGCGCAACAAGGCCGGGGGCCATGCTCACCGGCGGCACATGGAGAAACGAATGACCGACACAATTGAAAAACGGGGGCTTGTCCGCCGGACCGCGCTGGCGGCCGCCACCGGCATTTTCGCGCTGGCCGCCACGGCCGGCGCCGCGTTCGCCCAGGAAGAAGTCGCCGAACTGAGCGCCGGCGACACCGCCTGGATGCTTACCGCCACCGCGCTGGTGCTGATGATGACCATTCCGGGTCTGGCTCTTTTCTACGGCGGCATGGTGCGCAAGAAGAATTTCGTTGCGATGGGCGCACAGGTCTTCGCGATCGCCGCACTGATGTCGGTGGTCTGGATGGTCATCGGCTACTCGCTGGCCTTCAGCGATGGCGGCTCGATGAACGCCTGGGTCGGCGGCCTCGACAATCTCTTCCTCGCAGGCCTCACCGTCGACGCACTGTCGGGTACGATCCCCGAAAGCGTCTTCATGACCTTCCAGATGACCTTCGCGATCATCACCCCGGCACTGATCGTCGGCGCCTTTGCCGACCGCATGAAGTTTTCCAGCATGCTGGTCTTCATGACGCTCTGGGTGATCTTCATCTACGCGCCGATCTGTCACTGGGTCTGGGGCGGCGGCTTCCTCGGCGAGGACGGCGTTCTCGACTTCGCCGGCGGCACGGTGGTGCACATCAATGCCGGCGTCGCGGGTCTCGTCGCCTGCCTCGTGCTCGGACCCCGCAAGGGCTTCGGCATGGAAAACATGGCGCCCAACAATGTCGTGCTGACGATGGTCGGCGCGGCACTGCTCTGGGTGGGCTGGTTCGGCTTCAACGCCGGTTCGCAGCTCGCCGCCGACGGCAATGCCGGCATGGCGATGGCGGTCACGCAAATCGCGACCGCAACGGCCGTGCTCGGCTGGATGGCCGCCGAATGGATCGTTCACCGCAAGCCGACGCTGCTCGGCATGGCGACCGGCGCCATTGCCGGTCTCGTCGCGATCACCCCGGCAGCCGGCTTCGTCGATCCGATGGGTGCACTCTGGATCGGTCTCGCCTCGGGCGTCATCTGCTTCATAGCCTCCACCAGCGTCAAGCGCGCCATCGGCTATGACGACGCGCTCGACGTTTTCGGTGTCCATGCGGTCGGCGGTATCGTCGGCGCGATCCTGACCGGCGTCTTCGCCACCATTGCGATCACCGGTGGCGACGCACCGCTTGGCGGCCTCGAAGGCAACTGGGCCCAGGTCGGCATCCAGATCAAGGGCGTCGTCGCCACGATCGTCTATTGCGGTCTCGGCACTTTCGTTCTGCTGATGGTGACCAAGATCTTCTTCGGCCTGCGCGTGACGCCGCAGGAAGAAGTCGACGGTCTCGACATCAGCCTGCATGGCGAAACGATCCACTGACGACCGCTCACACCGCAACGAAAGGGCGCTCCCGCGGGAGCGCCCTTTTTTATGTGTGAAATGCCTGCGCGCACCGCGTCGCTCCGTGGGCTGACTGTCGCCGAAACAGGTTGCACAGAATTTGTGCAGCAACACGCCGCAACATGGGCATTACGGCGTATCTCTGTCGGCACGCAACGAAAATCCGCCGGAGTCCGGCGCTTTTTGCATCTTCGCAGTCGCGGCACGGTTCTTGATTGGTAGCTCTCGTCCGCACCCTTGCGGCGGTCGCGGTTTGCGGCGTGGCAAGGGTCGAACAAACAGCACGCCGGATGCGAGAGGCGGTTCGGCGGCAATAGAAAAGAGGAAACTCAAATGAAGCTCGTTATGGCGATCATCAAGCCATTCAAGCTGGACGAAGTCCGCGAAGCGTTGACCGCGATCGGCGTCCAGGGCCTGACCGTGACGGAAGTCAAAGGCTACGGCCGTCAGAAGGGCCAGACCGAAATTTACCGCGGCGCGGAGTATGCGGTGAACTTTCTGCCGAAGTTGAAGATCGAGATCGTGGTGGCCAGCGACCAGGCCGACGCGGTCGTGTCCGCGATCAGCGGCGCTGCCAAGACCGGTCAGATCGGCGACGGCAAGATTTTTGTAATTTCCGTCGAGCAGGTGCTGCGTATCCGCACAGGCGAAACGGACGCGGAAGCCCTTTAATCCGTCTACGGATTGAAGGGGTTTTGCGGCAACAGGGGACGGCAACCCTCTAACGAGAGAGGAACGATGATTAAGATAGGACGATACACACGCCTGGCGGGCATGGCGGGGCTCGCGACACTGGCAATGACTGTGCCGTCGATGGCGCAGGAAATCGAGGAGATCGCGGAAGAGGCGTTCGAACTGAGCGGCCCTGAAACGGCATATATCTTCAACACACTGCTGTTTCTGATCGGCGGTTTCCTCGTCATGTGGATGGCGGCGGGCTTCACCATGCTCGAAGCGGGCCTGGTGCGTTCGAAAAACGTCGCCATGCAATGCACCAAGAACATCAGCCTCTACTCGATCGCCGGCATCCTCTATTACCTCGTCGGCTACAACCTGATGTATGACGGCGTCGATGGCGGTTATTTCGGTTCGCTGTCGCTCTGGGGCGTCGACGATTCAGGCGGTGTCGCCGACGACGGCACGGGGTATTCCTCCGCCTCCGACTGGTACTTCCAGATGGTCTTCGTGGCCACCGCCGCGTCGATCGTGTCGGGCACGCTGGCCGAACGCATTCGCCTCTGGCCCTTCCTCCTCTTCACGGTTTTCCTGACCGGGTTCATCTACCCGATCCAGGGCGCTTGGCAGTGGGGCGGCGGCTGGCTCAGCGAAATGGGCTTCTCCGATTTCGCCGGCTCGACGATCGTTCACTCGACGGGCGGCTGGGCCGCGCTGATGGGCGCGATCATCCTCGGTCCGCGTCTCGGCAAATACGTCAAGGGCGGCGGCATCAACCCGATGCCCGGTTCGTCCATGCCGCTGGCGACGCTCGGCACCTTCATCCTGTGGCTGGGCTGGTTCGGCTTCAACGGCGCCTCGCAACTCGCGCTGGGCACGGTGGAAGACGCAAACGCGGTGGCGACCATCTTCATCAACACCAACATCGCCGCGGCCGGCGGTGTGGTGGCGGCGCTGGCACTGACGCAGCTCCTCTACAAGAAGGTCGACATCACCATGGCGTTGAACGGCGCGCTGGCCGGTCTCGTCTCGATCACGGCCGAACCGCTGACCCCGACGCTCGGCTGGGCGCTCGGCATCGGCGCCATCGGCGGCGTCATCGTGGTGCTGACGGTGCCGCTGCTCGACAAGCTCCATATCGACGACGTGGTGGGCGCCATTCCGGTCCATCTCTTCGCCGGCATCTGGGGCACGATGGCGGTTCCGCTGACCAATGCCGACACGAGCTTCGCCGTTCAGGCGACCGGTGTCATCTCGATCGGCCTCTTCGTGGCGATCACAAGCCTTGTGCTCTGGATGGCGCTGCGCGTCACCATCGGCATAAGGGCGAGCGAAGAAGAGGAAATGATGGGCATGGACAAGGGCGAGATCGGCGTCGAGGCCTATCCCGAGTTCGTGACCAACTAGACCGCATCATGGGCGCGGAGGTCTCCCTCGGGCCTCCGCACTCCTCCCGCAGCCGCCGGCGTCCCCTGCCACCAAATCCGGGGCGCCGGCGGCGACACTTGGAGCCCGGTAGGTCCCCCTCCCGGGCTCCTTTTTTATCCGCGCCGCGGCGCCGCGCATCGCCACCCGCCTGTTTTTTGACCAGCGCGGTCGATGCACAAGAATTAATCCGAATGCCTCCAAAGCGTGGCTATTCGCTAGGCGCTTTTTCATCTGTCTCCCGGCCCGGTTCCGCTAAGTCATTGATCGGCTTGCCCTTCAAACCGGCAACGTCGTGGCATGCCTCTTGATTGTGCAGGGCGCTGAAGAAAAAGGCCGGCAACGGCCTCAGCCGCCCGGCCGGGAACTCGAAATGGGGGGAACGCGACCGGGCTCCCGAAGCGTTTTCAGCAAAAGGGCCTCCTTCGAATGAAGAAGGCGCTTTTGCGGTTCGGAAACGCGACATAACAAGAACTTATGAGTTGCCCGCCGTTTCCATGAAACGGTGGGCAACTCCAGGTGGCAACGAAAGGGAGATCCCCATGGATCCGATCGAAAGCGCTAGCGCCGGTCTCGGCGCGGGCGGCGACGTCTTTTTCATTCTGATGGGCGCCATTCTGGTTTTCGCGATGCATTCCGGCTTCGCCTTTCTCGAAGTCGGCACGGTGCGTCACAAGAACCAGGTCAATGCGCTGGTCAAGATCCTGGCGGATTTCGCCGTCTCGACGGTCGCCTACTTCTTCATCGGCTACAGCGTCGCCTATGGCGTCGACTTTCTGGTCAATGCCGCCGAGCTGAGCGGCAGCAGCGCCGAGGGCGCGAGCTACGGGCCGCAGGGCGTCGATTTGGTGAAGTTCTTCTTCCTGCTGACCTTCGCCGCCGCCATTCCGGCGATCATTTCGGGCGGCATTGCCGAGCGCGCCCGCTTCTGGCCGCAGGCCGCCGCGACCGCCATCATCGTCGGTCTGATCTATCCCTTCTATGAAGGTCTGGTCTGGAACGGCAACTGGGGCTTCCAGGACTGGCTCGAAGGCACATTCGGCGCGCCCTTCCACGATTTCGCCGGTTCGATCGTCGTCCATGCTGTCGGCGGCTGGCTGGCCTTTTCGGCCGCCATCCTGCTTGGCCGTCGTCTTGGCCGCTATACGAAAGACGGCAAGCTGATCGGCTTCCCGCCCTCCTCGATCCCTTGGCTGGCGCTCGGATCCTGGCTGCTCTGCATCGGCTGGTTCGGCTTCAACGTCGTCTCGGCACAATCGCTGGAAGGCGTTTCGGGCCTCGTCGCGATGAACTCGGTGCTGGCCATGGCCGGCGGCATCCTTGCGGCACTGGTCGTCGGCCGCAACGATCCGGGCTTCATCCATAACGGTGCGCTGGCCGGCCTCGTCGCTGTCTGCGCCGGTTCCGACATCATGCACCCGGCGGGCTCGCTCATCGTCGGCGGCGTCGCCGGTGCGCTCTTTGTGGTGATGTTCGACTTCTGCCAGCGCCGCCTGAAGATCGACGACGTGCTGGGCGTCTGGCCGCTGCACGGGCTGTGCGGCCTCTGGGGCGGTCTGGCGGCGGGCATCTTCGGCATGGCGGAGCTTGGCGGCCTCGGTGGCGTCAGCTTCATGAGCCAGCTTGTCGGTTCGCTGGCGGGCGTCGTCTACGCCACCCTTCTCGGCCTCGTCGTCTATGGCGGCCTGAAACTGGTCGTCGGCATCCGCCTGACCGCGGAGGAAGAGCATCGCGGCGCCGACCTCTCGATCCACAATATCGGCGCCAACCCGGAATCCGAGATCCCGGTCCGCTGAACGCTTGACCTCCGGGGCGGCCGACGGTCGCCCCCTCCTTTTGACCATCTTTCCAGGGCGGCCGGCGGTCGCCCTGGACGGTTAACCAATGGTTAATGATTTGCTTGCAATTGTGTGGATAAGGCGCGGGAATTCCACAGCTTTTTCCACCGGGTGCGGTGCATGCCGCCACTGGACCCACCTCACTGCCACGGATAAGATCGCGCCGGCCCACGACGCTTAACCATCGGGACCCGCGCATTTGCTCGCGTCCGGTCCCGTACCCCGCGCGAGTTCCATGACGGACCATGCCGCCGCCTCCCGTTTCGACAGCCTGCCCGGCAGCCCCTTTCCGCGCCTCAACGCGCTGATCGACGGTGTGGCGCCCGGCAAGCCGCCGCTCATCATGTCGCTGGGCGAGCCGCAGCACGCCTTCCCCGCCTTCGTGATGGAAGAAATCGCGCGCAATTCCGCCCTTTTCGGCAAATATCCGCCGATCATCGGCACCGCCGCGTTCCGCGCCGCCGCCGCCGGCTGGCTGGCGCGCCGCTACGGGCTGGCCGGCGCCATCGGCAAGGACGCCGCCCTCGATCCCGACCTCCAGATACTGCCGGTCAACGGCACCCGCGAGGCACTTTTCAACATCGCCCTTGTCGCGACGCCGCCTGAAAAGCGCGGGCAACGCCCGGCAATCCTGATGCCCAATCCCTTCTACCAGTGCTATGCGGCAGCCGCCTTGGCCGCCGGCGCGGAGCCCGTCTATGTGGCGGCGACCCGCGAAACGAGATTCATGCCCGATTTCGAAGCCTTGCCCGAGGAGCTGCTGGCGCGCACCGCGATGATCTATTTCTGCTCGCCCGCCAATCCGCAAGGCGCGGTCGCGAGCCTCGACTGGTTGAAAAACCTGATCGCGCTGGCGCGCCGCCACGGCATCGTGCTGGCCGTCGACGAATGCTATGCCGACATCTACGACCGCGAAGCCCCGGCAAGCGCCTTGCAGGCCGCGCTTGCCGCCGATGCCGGCGGCAACGACCCCTTCGCCGACCTGATCGTCTTTCACTCGCTGTCCAAGCGCTCGAGCCTGCCGGGCCTGCGCTCGGGCTTCTGCGCCGGCGGCCGGGCGCTGATGGCCCGCTTCCGCGATTTCCGCAATGTCGCCGCGCCGCAAGTCCCGCTGCCGCTGATGGCCGCCGCCGCCGCCTGCTGGGCCGACGACGCCCATGCCGCCGCCAATCGCGATCTCTACCGCGCCAAGATCGACGCCGCCGAACGCGTTCTCGGCAATCGTTTCGGCTTCTACCGGCCGGCTGGCGGCTTCTTTCTCTGGCTCGATGTCGGCGACGGCGAGAAGGCGGCGCGCGAACTCTGGGCGAAGGCAGGCGTGAAAGTGTTGCCGGGCGCCTATCTATCGCGCGAAGATTCGCTTTACGGTCCGCCGGGCAATCCCGGCGCGGCTTATATTCGCGTGGCGCTGGTCGACGGCCTTGCCGAAACCGAAGAGGCGCTGGCACGCATGGCGGAGGTGTTGTGATCGGTGCCGGAGCGCGCGCCGGCCGCAAGCCTGCCGCGAAAAAGAGCAGGACGCGTCCGGGAACCGTCTCCCGGAGGCAGGAGGCCTCAAGGGGCCATCGGAGGATGCAGCGCGTGAGGAGCTGGCTCGTCGACCCGCTCGCCTTTTTGCCGCCGTCGCTGCGCGCTTTCCTGGCGCGCCGCGCCTTCGAAGGCGTTGGCGTCGTGCTGATCGCGCTCGGCGGTTTCATGCTGCTCGCAGTGATGAGCTGGTCGATCGACGATCCGAGCTTCAACAACGCAACGACGCGCGCGCCCGGCAACTGGATGGGACTGCCCGGCGCCTATGTCGCCGACATAATGCTTCAGACGCTCGGCCTCGCCGGTGTCTTGCTGCTGCTGCCCTTGTTCGTCTGGGGCGCGCGCGCCTTCGCGCATCGCCGCATCAACCTGATCGCCTTCCGTGTCGCCGCCTGGCTCGCCGCGACGCTTTTCGCCGCGACCGCCTTGAGCGCGTTGCCGCGCTTTTCATTCTGGCCGCTGGCGCTCGGTCTCGGCGGCCTGCTCGGCGACGGGCTTGCCGCACTCGGCTTCTCGCTCTTCTCGCCCTTCACCGTCGACGGCGTCGCCTATGCGCTGACCGCTTTGCTGACGGCGCCCATCGCCTTTTTCCTGATCCTCTTTGCCGCCGACATCGCGCTTGCCGATCTGAAAGCCGCCGCCGTTTGGGTGCGCGATCTGCGCAAAGGCACCGTCGCCGCCGAAGAGGAACGCCGCTATGCTTCCGGCGCGCGGCCGCGCCGCCGTGCCGGCGAGGACGAAGCGCCCGCCCGCCCCCATCGCCCCGATGTCGAACCGAGCCGCTTGCGCATTCTCGCCTGGGAGATCGGCGACCGTCTGACCGATGGCCTCGACCGCATTTTGCGACGCGGCGACTACGCGCCGCTGTCGCAGGATGAAATCGACGCCGCCCGCGCCGGTGCGCTTGGCGGTTTCGGCCAGCGCGGTGCGGGCGAGAGCGCCGCCGAACGCCGCGCCCGCCGCCGCGAGGCGCGCAATGCCCGCATGGCCGACGAGCGCATCGAACCGAAATCCGACCGCCCCGGCCCCCGCGTCGCGCGCAGCGACACGAAGCCGCTGAAACCGTCGAACCGCGCCGCCCGCGAAGCGCAACCGAAGCTACCGCTCGAACCCGCCGGCGATTATCAGCTGCCGCCGTTGAGCCTGCTCTCGAAACCGAAGCCGCCGGCAATGACCGCGAAGCTCACCGACGATGCGCTGCAAGCCAATGCCCGCCTGCTCGAATCCGTGCTCGACGATTTCGGCATCCGCGGCGAAATCATTTCGGTGCGCCCCGGCCCTGTCGTCACGCTCTACGAACTCGAACCGGCACCCGGCATCAAATCCTCGCGCGTTATTTCGCTGGCCGACGACATCGCCCGCTCGATGAGCGCCGTCTCGACGCGCGTCGCCGTCGTTCCCGGCCGCAACGTCATCGGCATCGAACTGCCGAACGCGCGCCGCGAAATGGTCTATCTGCGCGAACTGCTCGAAACCCGCGACTATGAGAATTCCGGCTCGAAGCTGACCCTGGCGCTCGGCAAGAACATCGGCGGCGAGCCGGTGCTTTCCGACCTCGCCCGCATGCCGCATCTGCTGATTGCCGGCACCACGGGCTCGGGCAAATCGGTCGGCATCAACACGATGATCCTCTCGCTGCTCTACCGGCTCTCGCCCGACCAGTGCAAGCTGATCA
>JAHBYM010000007.1 GCA_019635975.1 Parvibaculum sp.
GTCCGACCACGTCCCGGTGTGGGTGGAACTCGACCTCTGAGGGGTCCGAAAGGGCCGGCTGTCATCGTTTTGTCAAAAAACTGTCACGAGCCGTGCGGCCCGTTCGCCGGCAGACCGTGCGCTGTCCGGAATTGAGCGGCCGAGACGACTTATCCCCGGCCTTGACCTTCCCATCATGGGAAGCCCTATCTGTCTCTCAGCAGAGGAGCTTTCCATGAGCGGATGCGAACATCACGATCACGCCCGTCATTGTCACGGGGCCGGAACGAAACCCGCGCCCGCAGACGTGCCGGCGGGCGCACAATGGACCTGCCCGATGCACCCGGAGATCGTGCGCGATGGGCCCGGCTCGTGTCCGATCTGCGGCATGGCGCTCGAACCGATGATGCCGGCGGCCGGAAATGCTCCGAACCCGGAATATGCCGACATGAAGAGGCGCTTCTGGATCGGCCTGGCGCTGGCCCTGCCCGTCTTCATGCTCGAAATGGGCGCGCATCTGGCCGGCCTGTCGCATACCGTCGCGCAGCAGACCAACAATCTGATGCAGATGGTGCTGGCAACGCCCGTGGTGCTGTGGGCGGGCTGGCCCTTCTTCGAGCGCGGCTGGCAATCGCTGGTTGGCCGCAACCTCAACATGTTCACGCTGATCGCGATGGGAACCGGCACCGCCTGGGCCTACAGCATGGTCGCGACACTGGCGCCCGACATTTTCCCGGACGCCTTCCGGGACGCGCATGGCGCGGTCGCGGTCTATTTCGAGGCCGCCGCCGTCATCACCGTGCTGGTGCTGCTCGGTCAGGTGCTCGAACTGCGGGCGCGTGAAACGACCGGCGATGCGATCAAGGCGCTGCTCGGCCTTGAGGCGAAGACGGCGCGGCGGGTCAATGCGGATGGCAGGGACGCGGATGTCGCCATCGAAGAAATTGTCGTTGGCGATGTGTTGCGCGTGCGGCCCGGCGAGAAGGTGCCGGTGGACGGCGTACTGCACGAAGGTGGAGGCGCTGTCGACGAGGCGATGATCACCGGCGAAGCGATGCCGGTGACGAAACGGCCGGGCGACCGGCTGATCGCCGGAACGATCAACCGGACCGGCGGCTTCACGATGACGGCCGAAAAGATCGGCCGCGATACGATGCTGGCGCAGATCGTCGGCCTCGTCGCCGCCGCGCAACGTTCGCGCGCGCCGATCCAGCGGCTCGCCGACAGGGTGTCGGGTTGGTTCGTGCCGGCGGTGATCGCGGTCGCGGTGCTGGCCTTCGCCGTCTGGTCGATCTTCGGACCGGAGCCGCGGCTCGCCTATGCGCTGGTCGCATCCGTTGCCGTTCTGATCATCGCCTGCCCTTGCGCGCTCGGCCTCGCAACGCCGATGTCGATCATGGTCGGCGTCGGCCGCGGCGCGGGGCTCGGCGTGCTGGTCCGCGACGCCGCGACGCTCGAACGCATGGAGCGCGTCGATACGCTGGTGATCGACAAGACCGGTACGCTGACCGAAGGCAAGCCGCGCGTGGTCGAGATCGTCGCCGTGGAAGGTGTCGACGAGAATGAAATGTTGCGTCTGACGGCAAGCCTCGAACGGGCAAGCGAGCATCCGCTGGGCGCAGCCATCGTCAAGGCGGCGGAGGAACGCGGGCTTCGATTGGCGGAAGCGACCGGCTTCGATGCGCCCGCCGGGCGCGGCGCGCGCGGCAAGGTCGAAGGCCATGCCGTCATCGCCGGCAACGCGAAATACCTGGCCGAACTCGACGTCGATACAGGCGCGCTGGAGGAGACCGCCGAACGGCTGCGCCGCGACGGCGCGACGGCGATCTTTGCCGCGATCGACGGCAAGGCGGCGGGCGTCATCGCAATCGCCGACCCGGTGAAGGAAACGACGCCGGCGGCGCTCGACGCGCTGAAGGCCGGCGGCATCCGCATCGTCATGCTGACCGGCGACAACATCACGACCGCCGAGGCGGTGGCGCGACGGCTCGGCATTCTCGATGTCGAGGCCGAAGTGCTCCCGGAACGCAAGGCCGAGATCGTGAGCGAGTTGAAAGCGCAAGGCCGCGTGGTGGCGATGGCCGGCGATGGCGTCAACGACGCCCCGGCGCTGGCCGCCGCCGATGTCGGCATCGCCATGGGAACCGGCACCGACGTGGCGATGGAAAGTGCCGGCATCACGCTCCTGGGTGGCGATCTCGGCGGCATCGTCAAGGCGCGGGCGTTGAGCCGGGCGACGATGCGCAACATCCGCCAGAACCTCTTTTTCGCCTTCGTTTACAATGCGGCGGGCGTTCCGGTGGCGGCCGGATTGCTCTATCCTTTCTTCGGCATCCTGCTTTCGCCGGTGATCGCGGCGGCGGCGATGTCGCTGAGCTCGGTCAGCGTGATCGGCAACGCGCTGCGGCTGCGGCAGGCGAAGCTCGGGTGAGCCAACGAACGGAACGAACCCATGAATATCGGCGAAGCGGCGAAGGCCTCGGGCGTTTCGGCCAAGATGATCCGGTACTATGAAAGCGTCGGACTGATCGACCCGGCAATGCGCAGCGAAAGCGGCTATCGGGTCTACGGCGAAAACGATCTGCATGTGCTGCGCTTCGTCAAGCGTGCGCGCAAGATGGGCTTTTCGATGGAGCGTATCGAAACGCTGCTCGGCCTGTGGCGCGACGGCGAACGCAACAGCGCTGAAGTAAAAAAACTGGCGCTCGGCCATATCGCCGAACTCGAACAGCAGATCGCCGAAATGCAGGCCGTCGCCGATACGCTGCGCAAGCTCGCCGCGACCTGCCACGGCGACAACCGGCCCGATTGCCCGATCCTCGACGATCTTTCGGCGGAACACGAAGCCCCGGCGCGGGCGCCGAAAAGGAGACGTGCATGAGACGCCGACCTCCGGCACCGCGCGAACGCGGAAAAAGCATTCGAAAAAGATATCCCCAATTGTCAGCGCAACGCTCAATCCCCATTTAGGGACCATATCGGGGAACCATACCGGCAGCGCAAATTTCCGACGTACGGCACCATCGCCGAAGTCGGGCCCGCTGACGGCCCTACTGTCACCATAAACTCCAGCGAAGCTTCCCTCCTTCTTGTCCTGTTCCGGAGCCCCTATGTCCGTCCGATGGATACTCGCGATCCTTGCCGCTCTCCTCATGCTGCCGACGCTGGCGGGCGCGCAATCGCCCAACTTCGAGGAACGGCCTGACCTTGGACGGTTCTTCGACGCGGCAGGCGTCAACGGCACTTTCGCGATGCTCGACGTGCAGAACGATGCCCTCACGCTCGTTCACCCGGGGCGCGCGCTGCGACGCTATGTGCCGGCCTCGACATTCAAGATCGCCAACAGCCTGATCGCGCTTGAATCCGGCGCGGTGGCGGATGTCGACGAGGTGCTGCCCTATGGCGGCGCGCCGCAGCCCTTCAAGGCGTGGGAGAAGGACATGAGCATGCGCGAGGCGATCCGTGCCTCGAATGTGCCGGTCTATCAGGAGGTCGCGCGGCGCATCGGGCTTGAACGCATGCGCGGCATGCTGGAACGGCTCGGCTATGGCAATGCCGACCCCGGCGATGTTGTCGATCGCTTCTGGCTCGACGGGCCGCTCGAAATCAGCGCGGTGGAGGAAGCCCGCTTCGTTGCCGAGCTGGCGACAAATGCCTTGCCGCTGTCGAACCGCAGCCAGGCGCTGGTGCGCAAAATCCTGCTGATGGAGGATATCGACGGCGCGAAACTCTATGGCAAGACCGGTTGGGCCTTCTACGAGGACAAGACCGATCTCGGCTGGTTCGTGGGCTGGGTGGAACACGACGGCAGGATTTTCGCCTTCGCGCTCAACATGGACATGACGGAGATCGAGCAGGCGGGCTTGCGCATCGAGCTTGCGAAGAAGTTGCTGGGAGAGCTGGGCGCGTTATAGCGCGAGCGGACCTTGATACCTTCACCCACCCTCCCCCTGTGGGAGGGTCAAACCGCTGCAAGCGGTTTGGGGAGGGGTTCTCCGCCTAAGGCAAATTGCGCGCTTTCGATTATGCGTTGAGGTTCGACGCCTACCCCTCCCCGAAATTCGCTTCGCAAATTTCGACCCTCCCACAGGGGGAGGGTGGAAAGTAAAAGGAAGACCCTCGCCCCTACCCCCCGAACCCCACCCCCATCGGCATGACGCGAATGCCCTTGCGCAGGCGCTTGTAGGGGAGTTTCGAGAGATCGGCGATGTTGGGGCCGGGGCTTTCGACGACCAGCACCTCGCGCGCCATCGGCCCGAAGTCGGCGCGGAAATGAACCGAGCTCTTGACCGCGAGAATGGCGAGATTGGCCGGTTCGATGCCGGTGTGGCGCAGCATCTCGCGATCCGCACACTGAGCTTTGCGCGAGGCGACGACCACGTCGACGCCGCCGATGCGCAAGCGCACCGTGACCCCGAGCGACATCCGCGAACCGCCATAGAAAGGGCCCGTCGCCAGAAACTCGCCATCGGTGACGCGCACCACTTCGAATACGGCCTCGATGGGCTTTTCATCCGGCGCGCCGCCGGTCTTCGCGCCGAGCGCGAGGCGCACGCGCGCACCTTCCCCGGCCTGTGCCGCCGTGCCGGCGCTTTCGGGATCGTAGAGAACGCCGAGCGCGGCGCGCGGCGCGTCTTGCGCGATCAGCTCGGCGAGAATGCCGATCGTGTCGCCATTGCCGCCGGCGCCCGGATTGTCCTGCGTGTCGGCCAGCACGATGGGGCCGTGGCCGCCATCGGCATTGGCAATCGCATAGGCGACCGCCTCGCGCGCGCTCCAGAGCTTTTCGCGGAAGCGCGGCTCGGCGGCCGCGACTTCGGCGGCGAGCGCATCGGCCGCGTCGTCGGCCGCGGCCTGCGTGTCGGCATAGGCGATGACGGTGGGCCCGCAATCGGCAATGTCGACCGGCGGGAAGCCGGTGGTGAAGGAAGCGGAGCTGACGCGGCCATTGCCGCGCATCTGCCCTTCAAGTTTCGCCAGATGCGCATAGAGATGCTGCGCCGGTTCGATCAGCGTGCATTGCGAGGTGAGCGGGATCAGATAGTCGAGTTTGCGCATCGCCTTGGCCTGGCGCGGCAGACCGGCGAAGATTTGGTCGAGATGCGCGGCGGCGCGCGCCCCGGTCTCGGCCATGTCGATATGCGGATAGGTGCGGTAGCCGATCAGCGCATCGGCTTGCATCACCATTTGCGGCGTCACATTGGCGTGGAGATCGAGGCTGGCGACGAGCGGAATGTCGGGACCGATGGCGGCGCGGACGCGCGCCAGCAGCTCGCCCTCGCCGTCGTCGAGATGCTCGGTCACCATCGCGCCGTGAAGATCGAGATAGACGGCGTCGAACGGCGCCGACCCGTCAAGCGCGTCGAGCATCATCGCGGCGATGCGCTCGAAGGCGTCCTCGGTGACATGCGCCGACGGCGTCGCCGAACACCAGACGAGCGGCAGAAGCGTGTGACCGGCTTTCGTTGCCGCGCCGATGAAGCCGGCGACAGGCACGTTCATGCCGGTGAAGGCGGTCAGCAACGCCGGTCCGCTTTGCAGCGCCGGCCAGGAGTCTGCCTGCGCGAAAGCGGCATAATCGGCTTTCGACGGCGCGAAGGTGTTGGTCTCGTGCTGGAAGCCGCCGACCGCGATGCGCATGGATGATTCTCGTTCCTCTGGTGCCTACCGGACATCGGCGCATCATGCGGCGAACAATCGAAAACACAAGTGTCATCCCGGCACTCGTTGCCGGGACCCAATCCACGTTTCAACAAGTTGCGAAGCCAATGGGTCCCGGGAATAAATCCCGGGATGACACCTTTATATTTGATGGGCTCCGGAGCAAACTTCCAGAACAGAAACACAAGAAAACGACACAGGGGAACTCGTCGATGATCAAACTCACCTTCTGCCTGACCCGCCTGCCGAAGCTCTCGCTGGCCGAGTTCCAGGACTACTGGTGGAACAAACATGCGCCGCTGGTGAAGAGCCACAGGGAGGCCCTGCGGATCAAACGCTATGTGCAGCTTCATTCATGGGAGGCGCATTTGAGCGACGGCATCCGCGAGGCGCGGGGCGGCGGGCTGGACAAGGCGCCGGCGATCTATGACGGCGTGGCGCAGCTCTGGTGGGAAAGTGCCGAAGACCTCGCCGCCGCGCTGGCCGCGCCCGAAGGCGTCGAGGCGGGGAGAAAGCTTTACGAGGATGAGGCGAAGTTCATCGACTTCGCCCGCTCGCCGCTCTGGTGGGGCGAAGAGAAGGTGGTGTTCTAGCTGCCGCTGTTGGCCGCCATCCACGCATCGGCCATTTCGAGGGCCCGCTCGCGTTCGCCGGTTTTCATGCGGTTTTCGTACTGCGCGAACAATTCGTCGACGGCGCGGCGTTCTTCCGGCGTGCCGAAGCGGTTGGCCAGCATCAGATAGGACCAGCCCTCGACGCGATCGGCGGCAACGCCCTCGCCCTCGAAATAGATGCGCCCGAGCTCGGCCAGCGCCGGCGCATAGCGCTTCTTCGACGACAGGATCAGCCAGCGCAGGCCTTCCGTGCGGTCGAGCGGCACGCCGAGACCGGCGCGGTGCATCATGCCGAGGTGGTATTGCGCATCGCCACGCCGCGCCAACGCCCCGACCTCGAAGGATTTGAGCGCCTCTACATAGTTGCGCTTGAGGCCGATATCCTCGTTGCCTTCGAGATAGATCAGACCAAGCCGCACCGCCGCTTCCGGCTGTCCGCCGCGCGCCGCCTGGAGGTAATACTCATAGGCCTTGCCGGGATGGCGTGTGACGCCGCCGACGCCCTTGTCGTAGAGATTGCCGAGCACCCATGCGGCGCCGGTATGTCCGCCCTCGGCCGCCGCCGCCCATTCGGCGAGCGCGGCATCGACATCGCCCGCGCGATGCGCCGCAACGCCACGATCGAAGGCGGCCTGCGCCTCCGGCAGCGGATCGGCCAGCACACCGCCGGTCAGCGTGAAGGTCAGGCCGAGCATGGCGGCGAGCGAGGCGAGGCTTCTGCGGACGGTCATGGATACTCCCGGGCGGACAAAGAATTTCGGGACCATTCTGGCAGAACAGTCCCGAAACCCAACCCTAAAGCCCGAATATGGTGAAGCTGTGACCTCAGATATCGGCGTAAACGTGCTTTTCGGCGGTGCCGCCCGGATGGGTGACGGCGCCCTTGCGGGCGGTGCCGACAAGCTGGGCGTATTTCCACAACGCGCCGGACGCATAGATCGTTTCGCGGGGCTTCCACGCCTTGCGGCGCTTTTCGAGGACCGTCGGATCGACCTCAAGGTCGATGGTGCCGTTCTCGGCATCGATCGAGATGATGTCGCCATCCTCGATCAGCGCGATCGGGCCGCCGACAGCCGCTTCCGGTCCGACATGGCCGATGCAGAAACCGCGCGTTCCGCCGGAGAAACGGCCATCGGTGATCAGCGCCACCTTGTCGCCCATGCCCTGACCGTAAAGCGCGGCCGTGGTGGACAGCATTTCGCGCATGCCGGGGCCGCCCTTCGGACCTTCGTAGCGGATGACCAGAACTTCGCCTTCCTTGTACTGACGATTTCCGACCGCCTCGAAGCATTCCTCCTCGCTGTCGAAGCAGCGCGCCGGGCCGGAGAATTTCAGATGGTCCTTCTCCATGCCGGCGACCTTGACGATGGCGCCATCCGGCGCGAGCGAACCCTGAAGCCCGACGACGCCGCCGGTCGGCGACAGCGGTTTGGAGAGCGGATAGACGACCTTCTGGTCCGGGTTGAACTTCACGTCCTTCAGATTGTCGGCAAGCGACTGGCCGGTGACGGTCATGCAATCGCCATGCAGGTAACCGCCATCGAGCAGCACCTTGAGGACCATCGAAACGCCGCCCGCCTCGTGCAGATCCTTGGCGACGTAATTGCCGCCGGGCTTGAGGTCGGTGATGTAGGGCGTCTTCTTGAAGATCTCGGCGACTTCCATCAGGTCGAAATCGATGCCGGCTTCATGTGCGATGGCCGGCAGATGCAACCCGCCATTGGTCGAGCCGCCGGTCGCCGCAACGATGACGGCAGCGTTTTCGAGCGACTTGCGGGTGACGATGTCGCGCGGGCGGATATTGTTGGCGAGGAGATGCATGACCGCGCGGCCCGACGCTTCGGCATATTCGTCGCGGCTCTCATATGGCGCGGGCGCGCCGCCGGAACCCGGCAGCGCAAGGCCCATCGCCTCGGCGACGCAGGCCATCGTGTTGGCCGTGAACTGACCGCCGCAGGAACCGGCGGAGGGACAGGCGACGCATTCAAGCTCATGCAGGTCTTCGTTCGCGAGATTGCCGGCCGAATGCTGGCCGACCGCCTCGAAAACGTCGACGACCGTCACGTCGCGCCCATGGAACCTGCCCGGCAGGATCGAGCCGCCATACATGAAGACGGAGGGCACGTTGAGGCGGACCATCGACATCATCATGCCGGGCAGCGACTTGTCGCAGCCGGCAAGGCCGACCAGCGCGTCGTAGCAATGGCCGCGCATGGTGAGCTCGACCGAATCCGCGATGACGTCGCGGCTGGCGAGCGAGGATTTCATGCCCTGATGGCCCATCGCAATGCCGTCCGTCACCGTGATGGTGCAGAACTCACGCGGCGTGCCGGAACCCATCGTGACGCCGCGCTTGACCGACTGCGCCTGGCGCATCAGCGAGATGTTGCAGGGCGCGGACTCGTTCCAGCAGGTCGCCACGCCGACGAAGGGCTGGTTGATCTCGTCCTCGGTCAGCCCCATCGCGTAATAGTAGGAGCGATGCGGCGCGCGCTCCGGCCCGACCGTAACGTGGCGGCTCGGCAGCTTCGATTTGTCGAATGTCTTGGCGGTCATGTGATCGCGCCCGGTTGAAAGGGCGCCTCCGGCTTCTCGGGGATGAAAGTCGGGCGGATACTAGGGGGAAGGCACTGAAGGATAAAGCCCTGAAATCCGCCGGTTGACCAACGGCGTATGGCGGGGGAACATCGCCTTAACCGGAACCCAGAACCACAAAACCCCAATATCCGGACACAGGGAGAAAACGCATGAAGGCCGCAGTTCTGCGCGAGGTCGGCAAGCCGCTCGCCATCGAGGACGTGAAAATCAACAAGCCGGGCCCGCATGAGGTGCTGATCCGCACCGCCGCCGCCGGCGTCTGCCATTCGGACCTTCATTTCGTCGAGGGCTCCTACCCCTACCCGCTGCCGGCCGTGCTGGGCCATGAGAGCGCCGGCATCGTGGAGCAGGTCGGCTCCGAAGTGCGCACCGTCGCGCCGGGCGACCATGTGATTACCTGCCTCTCGGCCTTTTGCGGCCATTGCGAGCACTGCCTGACCGGCCATATGTCGCGCTGCGTCAGCCCCGAGACGAAACGCGGCGGCGACGACGAACCGCGCCTCGGCGCCGCGCCCGGCGCGATGAACCAGTTTCTCAATCTCTCGTCCTTCGCCGAGCAGATGCTGATTCACGAACATGCCTGCGTCAAAATCCGCAAGGACATGCCGCTCGACCTCGCGGCGCTGATCGGCTGTTCGGTGACGACGGGCGTCGGCGCGGTGATCCACACCTCGCAGGTCAGGCCCGGCGAAACGGTGGCCGTGATCGGCTGCGGCGGCGTCGGCCTCGCCTGCATCAACGGCGCGGCGATAGCGGGCGCAGGACGCATCATCGCCATCGACACGCAAGGTTCGAAGCTGAACCTCGCCAAGCAGTTCGGTGCAACCGATGTGGTCAACGCCAAGGACGGCGACCCGGTGAAGCAGGTCATGGACCTCACCAATGGCGGCGTGCACCACTCCTTCGAGGCCATCGGCCTGAAGGCAACCGCCGAGCAGTCGTTCAAGATGCTGGCGCGCGGCGGCACGGCCAACATCATCGGCATGATCCCGGTCGGCGTGAACATCGAATTGCACGGCGCCGAATTCCTCGGCGAGAAGCGCATCCAGGGCTCGGTGATGGGCTCGAACCGCTTCCCGGTCGACATGCCGCGCTTCGTCGATTTCTACATGCAGGGCAAACTGAAACTCGACGAAATGATCTCGCGCCGAATCAAGCTCGAGCAGGTCAACGAGGCCTTCGACGAGTTGAAGCGCGGCGAACTCGCCCGCTCGGTGATCGTGTTCGATAGCTGAGCACAAGTTTATCGAAACGGAGAAGGCGGCTTTCGAGCCGCCTTCTTTGTGTGCGTTTTCCCACCCTCCCCTTGGGGGAGGGTCGAAAAAATTGAGCGGAGCGAGAGTTTTTCGGGGCGGGGTCGCAGCGCATCCACATGGCAACTCGTCAGCGTTTCCGCCTTCCGAGACGCAGAGCCCCCGCCCCAAACCGCTTGCAGCGGTTTGACCCTCCCCCAGGGGAGGGTGGAAGAGAGAATGCTCGTATTCCAAGTTTTCAGATAATCGGCCTGCGGCGCCTTGACGCAGGCCCCCGCAATATCCACCTACCCTTTGTGTTCAATGCGAACCCCACCGGGAGGACCCCCTCAATGCCTACGGCTGAAATGCTGGACGACCTGCCGAAAGGCGCCTGGATCGCGATGATGGTGATCGGTTTCATCCTCTTCTGGCCGATCGGGCTCGGTATCCTCTTCTACATGATCTGGAGCGGAAAAATGCAGGGATGGAAACGTGACGGTATGCGCGCCTGCGGCTCGCAGTTTCGCCGCCACCGTTCGAGCGGCAATACCGCCTTCGACAGCTATCGCGACGAAACGCTGAAGCGGCTCGAAGAGGAGCAGAAGGCCTTCGGCGAATTCATGGAGCGCCTGCGCCGCGCCAAGGACCAGACCGAATTCGACCAGTTCATGTCGGAGCGCCGTGGCGGCGCGACCGCCAACTGAACCGGCACGCAAGCGAAAGACGAAAGGCGGCTCATGCGAGCCGCCTTTTTTGTTATGTCGCTGGAACGCCGGTTCAATTCGTCAGCGCGGCCCCGACATCCTGTCTGATGTTCGGATCAGGTTCGACAACCGGCGCCGGCGGCGCGTCGTCGGGGACGAGCGTCAAGCTGACCGTCGCCTGATATTTGTTGTCGGACCCGGTTGCGGAATCGATCGCCCAACCGATACCCCCGCCAATCAGAATATTGCCGAAAGTGGCCGAGTTGACGTCCGACTTGTTGATGAACGTCGCCTTCTGATAGCCCTCTTTCGTGCACTCCACGATGATGTCGTGCTTGGTCTTGTCGATTTTCACAGTGCCGGGCGTCGGATCGATCTTGGCGATCTGCTGGCCGTTGCGATTGAAGACGCAACTCGCCTCGGCCGGACTGGTGTTGACGCCGAGCGTCTGCGACGTGCCATCGACCACCGTCGAGCAACCGGCGAGCGCCAATGCGGCGCCTGCCAGCAATATAATACGTGACATGAAATTCCCCCGATAAGGCACGGGCACCCCGCCCGCAATCGGCATTTTGCCGGGGCGATGGTCCGGGCAGAAGTGCTTTTTTATCCGGGGACGGATATTTACCGCTTGACCTGCCCTCAAAAACTATTCGGCGAGGACCGGCATCGGCCCGCTAAGCCGCGCCCTCAAGCCGCTTCAGCGCATCTGCAAATTTCGCCATCGCGGCCTCGGCGTCGGCTCTGCGCTCGCGCTGTTCCTCAACCACGTGGTCGGGTGCGCCGGCGAGGAACTTCGCATTGCCGAGTTTGGCGTCGATCTTCTTCACCTCGTCCTGAAGCTTGCCGACTTCCTTTTTCAGCCGCGCCGTTTCGGCCGCGAGGTCGATGACGCCCTTGAGCGGCAGGATCAGCGTCGCCTCGTCGAGCACCAGTTGCAGCGCGCCGTCGGGGATCGCGCTTGCGATCTCCGTGCTTTCGAGACGCGCGAGACGCTGGATCAGGTCGCGGTGGCGATCGAGACGCGCCAGGCTTTCGGCGCTGGCATCTTTAATCAGCAGCGCGAGCTTCGCGCCTGCCGGTACGTTCATCTCGGCGCGCACCGAACGCACTTCGGAAATGAAGCGGATGACCCAATCCATTTCGGCATCGGAAGCCGCGTCGCCGAGACCGGAAAGGTTCGGCCATGCGGCCTTGACCAGCATCGTCGCGCGCTTCGGCCCCTGTTCGGCGGTGCGCTGCCAGAGCTCTTCGGTGATGAAGGGCATAAACGGGTGCAGCATCAGCAGGATCTGGTCGAGCACCCAGGCGGCGGTGGCGCGCGTTTCGGCTTTCGCGGCTTCGTCCGATCCCATGAGCAGCGGCTTGGCGAATTCGAGATACCAGTCGCAGAAGACGTTCCAGACGAAGCGGTAGGCCGCACCCGCCGCGTCGTTGAAGCGATAGGTTTCGAGCGCCTCGGTGATTTCGGCGGCGGCGCGCGCGGCTTCGCCGGCGATCCATTTGTTGACGGTTTGCGTGAGCGCAGCGGGATCGAAACCCTCGACACGCACGCATTCGTTCATTTCGCAGAAACGCGCCGCGTTCCAGAGCTTGGTGCCGAAATTGCGGTAGCCCTCGACGCGGGACGTGGCGATCTTGATGTCGCGGCCCTGCGCGGCCAGCGCCGCCATGGTGAAGCGCAGCGCGTCGGCACCGTAGGCGTCGATCAGTTCGAGCGGATCGACGACGTTGCCCTTCGTCTTCGACATCTTCTGGCCCTTCTCGTCGCGGACCAGCGCATGGATATAGACGGTGTGGAACGGCACTTCCTGCATGAAATGCAGACCCATCATCATCATCCGGGCGACCCAGAAGAAGATGATGTCGTGCGCGGTGGAGAGCACATCGGTCTTGTAGTAGCGCTTCAGCTCCGGCGTCTCGTCCGGCCAGCCGAGCGTCGAGAACGGCCAGAGCGCGGAAGAGAACCAGGTGTCGAGGACGTCTTCGTCGCGCCAGATGCGCACGGGTTCCAGTTTCTCGCTGTTCGCAGCTGCTCTAATCAACGCTTTGATTGCGTCGGCAGGTTTATCAACCACGATTACTTTGCGGCCGTAAAACCGCTCAGCTTCTTCAATGGCTTCGTTTTCGCTAAAGGCAACAAAAACTTTGTTTGTGTGGGCGTTGTCATTGACCCCATACAGAATCTGACCGTTTTCGAGCTTCGGCCCGAACCATGCCGGAATACGATGGCCCCACCAGAGCTGGCGCGAAATGCACCAGGGCTGGATGTTGCGCATCCATTCGAAATAGGTCTTCTCCCAGTTCTTCGGCACGAAAGTGGTGGCGCCGCGTTCGACCGCCTCAATGGCGGGCTTGGCCAGCGTCGCCGCATCGACATACCACTGGTCGGTGAGATAGGGCTCGATGACGACCATCTTGGATTTCTCGTCATGCGGCACCATGACGATCTTGTCCTCGATGCAGTCGAGCAGGCCGAGCGCCTCGATATCCATGACGACATGCTTGCGCGCCTCGAAACGGTCGAGGCCGCGATAGGGCGCAGGCACTTCGTCGTTCAGCGAGCCATCGGGATTGAGAATGTTGATCTGGTCGAGCCCCTGTCGCTTGCCGACCTCGAAATCGTTGAAGTCGTGCGCGGGCGTGATCTTGACCGCGCCGGAGCCTTGCGCCGGGTCGGCGTGTTCGTCGGCGACGATCGGAATGCGGCGGCCGACCAGCGGCAGGTCGACGAATTTGCCGATGAGCGGCTTGTAGCGCTCGTCCTCGGGGTTCACCGCAACGCCGGTGTCGCCCAGCATCGTTTCGGGGCGCGTGGTGGCAACGACGATGTAATTGCGCGTCTCGCTGCCCGCCGAATTGCCCTCCTCGTCGGTCAACGGCCACTCATAGGTGACGCCGTCGGCCAGCGGATAGCGGAAGTGCCAGAAGTGCCCTTTGACCTCGATATTCTCGACTTCGAGATCGGAAACGGCGGTCTGAAGCTTCGGATCCCAGTTGACGAGCCGCTTGTCGCGATAGATGAGCCCCTGCCGGTAAAGCTCGACAAAGACTTTCAAAACGGCTTTCGAGAGCCCCTCGTCCAGCGTGAAGCGTTCGCGACTCCAGTCGCAGGAGGCGCCGAGGCGGCGGAGCTGGCCGACAATGGTGCCGCCCGACTCGCCCTTCCACTTCCAGATGCGCTCGATGAAGGCCTCGCGGCCCATCTCGCGGCGGCCGATATTGCCTTCCGCCGCAAGCTGGCGCTCGACGATCATCTGTGTGGCGATGCCGGCATGGTCGAGGCCGGGCTGCCAGAGCACGTCCTTGCCGCGCATCCGCTCGAAACGGATCAGCGCGTCCTGCAGCGTGTTGTTGAGCGCATGGCCCATATGCAGGCTGCCCGTGACGTTGGGCGGCGGGATGACGATGCAATAGGGCTTGGCACCCTCCGGTCCCCCGGCCTTGAAGGCGCCGCTCTCTTCCCAGAGCCGGTAAAGCCGTTCCTCGGCCTCTTGCGGGCTGAATGTCTTGTCGAGCATGGGGATCGGTATCCGTGAAACGCCGGCGCAAATCAAGCCGCGCCGGGGCCCGTGTTACAGCACAGGCACCCCGGACCGATCAAGCATCGGGGGCGATTTCGACTGGAAAAGCCGGGCCTAGCCGCGGCGGCGGGCGATTCGCTCGATTTCCTCGGCGACCAGACGCTCGACCAGCGGCGGCAGGTTACTGTCCAGCCATTCCTTCAGCATCGGCCGCAGCATGTCGGACACGATCTCTTCCAGCGTCCGTCCTTCGCCGCCGCTCGCCAGCGAACTGGCCAGCGCACCGAAGGCGGCCGAGGCGGCCTGTTCGGCATCGCCCGATACGATCGGTTGGCTCTGGGCACTCATGGCAGGCTCCTCAATAACGGGTTCCGCTTGCGCAGGGGCTGCGGGCGCAGGCGCGGGAGGCTCCGGCTGCGGCGCGGCGGCCACGACCGGCTCGGGTGCGGGCGCCGGTTCCGGCACGGGGTCCGGTTCGGGCGCAAATTCGATGTCGTCCTCAATCACGTCCTCGACCGGCTGCGGCTCCGGCACATAGGCAGGTTCCGGTTCCGGGGCCGGTTCAGCCATCAGGGGCTCTTCGGGCAGCGGCTCAGTCAGTTCGAGAATGTCGGTCTCGTCCTCGGCGGAGAGGGTCGCGGGCTCTTCCCGAGCGGGTTCGGGTTCGGGTTCGGGCTCGGGTTCCGGGACTTCCTCGGGCTCGGACGCGGCGGCGGGCGTGGCAGATTCCTCGGTCCCGCTATCCTCCGAAATGATCCGGCGGATGGAGGCCAGAATCTCCTCCATCGTCGGTTCCTGCGCCGTGCCCTGATTGCTCATGCCCTGATCCTGCCCTTCCGGATTCCGCCCTTCCGGTCTCCTACGGTTATCAAAGGAACCTTAGGAGAAGTTGAACGATATTGCCAACTTCCCCTAAAGACTTCGCTAACCGGATGAAACTACTCGTCGCCCGCAGTGCCGAAGCCGATCCACTTGTTGCGGACCTCGCCATAATTCACTTCCGGGTCGTAATACTCGACCGGAAGTTGCAACTGGCGCGCCGTGAGCTGGCCGGTCGCGGCAAGGAGATTGTACTCGGAAACCGCCAGGTCCCGCTCGGCGCCGACAAGCGCCACACGGGCGTTGAGAAGTTCCTGCTCGGCGTCGAGCACGTCGAGCGTCGTCCGCGCGCCGACCTCGGATTCCTGCCGGACGCCCTCAAGCGCAATCTCGCTGGCATTGACCTGTTCGCCGGTCGAGACGATGCGGGCCTGCGAGGTCCGCAACTGCTCCCAGGCGATGCGAACCGCCTCGTCGACATCGCGCGCCGCCGCCGCCACTTCGAGACGGCTGCGGTTGTTGATTTCCTTGGCTTCACGGACGCGGGAATATTCGGTGCCGCTCTGGTAGAGCGGAATGGTCAATATGCCGAGGATCGAGCTTTCCTCCGCATCGCGAATGGTCGAGGAGGGATCGCGTGCATATTGGTAGCCCGCCTGCACATCGAATCTCGGCAGCAGCGCGCCTTTGGCGACCGAAATTGCCTCCCGGCTCGCCGATTCGGTGTGGCGCGCCGCAAGCAATGTCGGGTTGTTCCGCGCCGCCAGTTCCCGCGCCTCGTCTTCGCCGATCGGCAGCCCCGACAGCGGCGCCGGTCTTTCGAGGGTGCCCGGCGCCTGGCCGACCACGCGCGCGTAGAAGGAGCGGCTCGCGGTCAACTGCGCCTCGGCGCTGGTGAGGTTCGAGCGGGCAAGGCTCAGCCGCGCTTCCGACTGCGCGACGTCGGTGCGCGTCAACTCGCCGACGCGGAACCGGTCCTGCGTCGCCTCAAGCTGACGGCGAAGCACTGCGACGTTGTTCTCGTTGAGCCGCACGACGCTCTCGTCGCGGATCACGTTCATATAGGCCTGCACCGCGCCGAGCAGTGTCTGCTGTTCGACGCTGGCGAGGCCCTGGCGGCCGGCCTGCACCGAATACTCTGCCTGTTCCGTCGCGCTGACCGTGCGGCCGCCGGCAAAGATATTCTGGTTTAGCGTCACCGAGCCTGTGTAGGGGCGGCGGTTGTCGCCGAGTGTGGCGCCGCCGATCGGCGTGGTGTCGGTGTTGACCGCGCCATAGGTGCCTTGCGCCTGCACCGTCGGGCGCCAGCCGGACAATGCCTGCGGCACCTGTTCGTCGATGGCGCGCAATTGCGCGCGCTGCGCCTGCAGGACCGGGTTGGTCTGATAAGCGGCGGTGAGGGCCTCGATCAGCGTGTCGGCAGATGCGGACGACGACATCGCGAGCGCACCCGTCAGCGCCGTGGTGCCGAGCACCAGAGCCGTCATTCGTTTCAGGGACGTTTCCAGGGATCGTTTCATCTTCTTACTTCTCCGCGAAAGAGGCGGCTCCGTCCCTCAACGCATCCGCGAATGAACCTCGTCTCAAGCAGGCTAGATGTAGTGAGCCACAATTACTATTCCCAGTAGGACACAACAATGTCCGGAAAATCGGGGATAGATGCAATCTGCCATCAATTTCAGAAAACAAAGCTCTCCACGGGTTGAAAACCGGGCAAGGGCTTGATGTTGGCATCGAAGGCATCGCGGCTGCTCAGCGTATCGCCGGAACGGACGAAGATACGCGCCCGGCCCGAAATTCCGTCTCCGACCACGGCAACGAGCCGTCCGCCATCCTTCAACTGCGCCTTGAAAGCCTCGGGAATAGCGCCGACCGAACCGTTGAGAAAGATCGCATCATAGGGTGCCTGCTTGGCATAGCCTTCGTTCAGCGGGCCGGCGACGACCACCGCATTGTCGACACCGAGATCGGAAAGCGTCGCACCGGCACGCGCCGCGAGATCGCCGTCGCTCTCAAGCGCAACGACCGTCCCGGCGAGGCGCGACAACACGGCGGTCGAATAGCCCGTGCCGCAACCGACATCGAGAACCAGATCGTCGGGCCCGACCGCGGCAAGCTGCGCAAGCTTGGCAAAGACCCGCGGCTCCATCAGAAACCGCGCCGCACCGCCCTCGCCGACGGGAACATCCTCGTCCATATAGGCAAGGCTCTGACGGGACATCGGCACGAAACGCTCGCGCGGCACTGCAGACATCGCGTCGATCACACGGCCGTCCGTGACCGCGTTGACCCTTACCTGGCTCTCGACCATGTTGTGGCGGGCGGCGGCGAAATCGGTCATCGGGAGGTCCTGGCCATGAAACGAGAACGGGCAAAACGGCGGGCGCCCGCCGCGTTTATACTGGCCCTGTCCGGCAAACTCAATTCACTCCACCGCTGAATTTAACCCGAAAGGGCGGCGGAGCGGCGATTAAGGCGCCGGCAATCCCGTCGGTCTAATGGTCGTTGTACCCGGGCCGGGGAATTGCTATACCCCGCCCGCCCTCGGAAATGGCCACGTGGCGGAGTGGTGACGCAGCGGACTGCAAATCCGTATACCCCGGTTCGATTCCGGGCGTGGCCTCCAGGGACCCTCGCATTTGTGGAATATGACGTTCCGGCCCGGCCTAGCGCCAGACCGTTGGCGCGGGCTCTGCCGTCTCGCCGCCGAACTTTCGGGCCTCGACCGCCAGCGTCGCGCCCCAAAGCATGCCCAGCAGCAGATAGAGATGGCGCCAGCTGTCGATGTCGATGATAACGCCTTCGGCGAAATGGCCGACAAGCGCCGCATAGGCGACGATCAGCATGCCCTGTTGCGGTCCGGGCACCGACGCGGCCCGCCCGCCCCTGACCAGCGTCACCCCGATGAAGCCGAGAAAGGCCAGACCGGACAGGAAGCCGCCCGCGACCAGCACATGCAGATAGACGTTGTGGGTGTCGAGATCGTTGATGATCGCCCATTGCGCTGGGCCGATGCCCCACGGATTTTGCAGCACCATCGAAAACGCCCGCGCCTGACTCTCGAAACGCCCGCGCTCGGGATCGACGTCATAGTCCTGGGTCAGGGACGCGCGCTCCGTGAACAGCTCGGACACGCGCGGGTTTGAAAGCGCCACGCCGATCAGGATCGTCAGCATAAAGCCCATCAGCGCCGCAAAGCCGATCAACCGGAAGACCTGTTGCGACGAGCGCGAGGTCGCCAGCGTCAGGACGAGGAACACGACGGCCGACAGGAACAGGTTGCCCCAGCCGCCGCGCGAAAAGCTGAGCAGCATTGCCATGACCAGAAGACCAAGCGGCGCAAGCATCCAGAGCGAATGAAGGCGCCGCGCCGTGCTGAGCTTCATTGCCAGAAAGAGGATCGGCGCGACGAGAAAGGGCGCGAACACGTTGGGATCGTTGAACGTGCCGGTCGCGCGGCCGAAAACCAGAAACGAATCCGAACCCGGAAAAAGACCGAAGTAGCCACCGACGCCAAGCGCCGCGACGAAGCAGGCCGCCGCCGTGTAGGCCCAGAACATCAGGCCGAGACGCCGCGTCGCATCGGCATAGACGAAAGACGCAAAGAAGAGAAAGGAGCCGACCAGATAGATCGTCACAATCAACGCGGGGCGAACTTTCTCGAGATAGAGCGCGTCCATCGCGCCGATGCCGTAGCCGATGACGACGAGGCCCCAAAGCGCCGCCGGCCATCCGAGACCGCGCGGAAATTTGAGACCGAACAGAAACAGCGTGCCGACGGTCAGCACCATCAACAGATCGTAGGGCGTCGGATCGTCGGCGCCCTGCTCGGAACGGACATAGAAACTCGTCAGCAAAACCAGAACGACGAGGCACTCGCCGAAGCCAGGCGTCGAGCGGCGGCCGGTCGAGCCGGCAGGTCGCGTCGCGGTGTCGATCTGCCAACCCTCGACGCTCATCGTCCGGCACTTTCAAGAACCGGCACGGCCGGCGCCTGCGCGCGGCGCGACCTCCGGCCATCGAGAATGCGGGCATAGAAGCCGTTGACCGACGCCACCATTTCCGTCACCGAAAACATCTGCGCCACGCGTGCCTGCAACCGTATGGCCGAAGCTGCGATCTCTCCCGGTTCGGCAAGCGCGGCTGCAAGCGCCTGCGACAAGGCGGCGGCATCGCCGGGCGCGACCAGACGATGCGCCTCGCCGCCAAAAATTTCCGGCAGGCCACCAACCCGCGTCGCAATGAGCGGAATGCCGGCGGCAGCGGCCTCGAGCGCCACATAGGGCAAAGACTCATTCCATGACGGCATGACAACGATGCGCGCCAGACGAAACGCCGCGCGCGCTGGCATCGCGCCGAGAAACTCGACACGGACATTCGAAGGCAGCGACTGTGCAAGCGTCTCGAAATGCGCACGATCCGCGCCGTCGCCGACAATCCGCAAACGCACCGGCCGGTTCAAATGCCGCAACGCTTCGATGAGGGTCGAGACGCCCTTCAGCATGCGCAACTCGCCGATGAACAGAAAATCGGCCGCCGCATCGGCATGGCCGACCGGCAAAAACTCATTACGGGCGAGACCGTTGTGAATGACCGCTGTGGGCGCACGCGGCTGGCCGATCTTGGCGATGAACGCCGACCGGCTGAACTCCGACTCGAAAATAAATCCGTCGGTCCAGCCGCGCATCAGCCTTTCGGCGGCGAGAAACGCCAGGCCGTGCGGCGTCATGCCGCTGTAGTGAAGCGTACCGCCATGCGGCGTATAGACACGGATCGCCTCGTGATGCGCCGAGGCCAGACGCGCCAGCAACCCGCCCTTGGCGCCGTGACCGTGAACCACATCCGGCCGGAGGCGGTCGATCAGCGCACCGATTTCGCGCATGTTGGAAATGTCGCCGAAACCGGGCAGCCGCCGCATCGGCACGATATGAAGACCAAGACCGCATTGCGCTTCGAGCGTTGCAAGCTGCGCGGCGCAAGCGCTGTTGCCCGGCGCCTCGCCGCAGACGACCCCGGCAGCGATGCCCGCTGCCTGCTGGCCGACCACGAGATCCTGTACATGACGAAAAAGACCGCCGACCGGCGACCTCATGACGTGCAGAACCCTTACCGGAGAAGGTGCGCGGCCATGCGCGGGCGGTTGCATCAGAAGTACCGTTCCCTGACCAGTATCGTGTCGCCCGGCATGACGACGGACTTGCTGTTGACGCCAAGCTCGACGATCCGGTCGCCCATATTGCGCGTGATGCGGACCCGATCCTCATTGGCGCGATAGGTGTAGCCCCCGGCAATCGCGACCGCGCTCTGCACGGTCATGCCGCTGACATAGGGGTACTGGCCGGCGCGCTGAACCTCGCCGAGGATGAAGAACGGCCGGAATTCCATCACCTGAACACTGACATTGGGATTGCGAAGAAGGCGGCGGCCAAGCTCGGCCGCCACGGACGCCTCGAACTCGTCGGTCGTCAGACCGCGCGCCACGATCGGCGGCAGGAGCGGCATCGAAACCGAACCCGCACCGTCGACCGCGAATTCGCCGCTGAGATCGGCCTGCCCGAAGACGGTAATCCTGAGTTTGTCGCCGGTGTCGAGCAAATAGACGTCGTTCTCGCCGGCAATTTCGCGCTGCTCGAGGACGCCGTATTGCGCACAAGCCGCGAGGCTCATGCAAACGGCCACCAAAATGCCTGTAAACCCAGCCTTCATCCGCGCCACTTTCCAAGCCGACCTGTCCATCCGAACGGTAGCGCCGGATCGGTTAATTTTTTGGAATCAACGGCTGCCCAGAGGGCGGGCAGAGCGTTGAAAAGCCGCAGCTAACGGAGGCCTCCCGGCGTTTCCATGGTTTCCCGTTAAGCCTTCCGTTACCCAAAAGCCGTCTACTGCAGGCTGCATTGGACGGGGTATTTGCGAGGCTCCGCGCGCCACCGGCAGGCGCGGTTTCGCACATACCGGCGGGCGGATTTGATGACCGATACCCAGATGAATCAGGCTGTGACCTTCGGCGACAGGCGCCGCGCCGTGCCAGGCGACGGCGCGATCGGCGACATTTCGCCGTGGGACATCCTGCGCGGCATATGGGCGCGCAAGGAAATCGTCGTTCTGGTGTTTGCCGGCTTCATGACGCTGGTGCTCCTCTGGCTCGCGACCGCGACACCGATCTACACCGTCGAAACGCGCGTCATGCTTTCGCCGCGCGCCGGCGAAATCTCGACATTCGACACCGACCTGCAGGACCCGCTGCCCGACAGTGAAACGGTGCAGAGCGAAATTCAGGTGATGACCTCGCGCCTGCTGGCCGCGCGGCTGATCGAAGATATGGGACTTGCCGCCAATCCGGAATTCAACCCGGCGCTGCGCAGCCCCGATTTCTTCGGGCGCCTCGCCATCGCCTTCGGCCTGCGCGACCGCGACCCCGTCACCGACATCGACGAGATCGTCGATCAGGTGCTCGGCCGCCTCGAAGTCTTCCAGAAATCCGGCTCGCGTGTCATCGCACTCGTATTCACATCGGTCGATCCGCGCATGGCCGCCGCGATCCCCAACCGGCTGGCCGAAATTTACATCGCCCAGCAGATCGAACAACGGATCGGCGTCAACAACGAGGCGACCCGCTGGCTCGCCCAGCAGATCGACGAGTTGCGGGTCAAGGTTCAGGAATCGGAAGCAGCCGTCGAAACCTATCGAACCGAGTCGGGCCTCTTCCTGACCAATGGCTCCACGGTGCCGCAGCAGCAGCTGACCGAACTGAACAGCCAGCTTTCCGTGGCCGAAGCCGACCGCGCCGCTGCGCAGGCAAAACTTTCCAACGCCCGAAACCTCATCGCCAACGGAAACGCGGTCAACTCGGCCGCCGAAGTGCTGCAATCGCCATTGATCCAGAACCTGCGCCAGCAGGAAGTGGCGCTGCGCGCGCAGATTGCACAAATGGCCGAGACGCTGTTGCCGACGCATCCGCGGATGATGGAATCGCTCGCCAACCTCGAAGATCTCGAAACGCAGATCGAGAAGGAAGTCTACAAGGTCATCGACGCGCTCGAAAACGAAGCGCGGGTTGCCAATGCGCGCGTTACCGCGCTGCGCGGCAACCTCGACCGTGCCCAGCGCCGCACCGCGCAACTCAACCAGGACGAGGTCAAGCTCCGGGCACTGCAACGCGATGCCGAAACCAATCGCGGGCTGCTTGAGTCGTTCCTGCGCCGCTACGAAGAAGCCAAAGCCCGCGCCGAGGCCGACGCACAGGCCGCGAACGCGCGCATCGTCTCCCGCGCGCAGCAGCCCACTGCCCCGACATCGCCGCGCGCCGGAGCCGTCCTGACACTTGGCACCGCCGCCGGACTGACCCTCGCCTTCCTCGTCGTGTTTCTGATCGAAGTCTTCGCGCGCGGATTCCGGATCGGTGAACAGATCGAGCGCGCAACGGGCATGCCCTTTCTCGGACTGACGCCGGAACTCGAGCGGCGCGCCGGGACACCCGTGCCCGCCGCGGACGTCCTGCGCGACCCGCGCAGCCTTTACGCCGAGGCAATCCGCGCCTTGCAGGGAAATGTGCTGATGGCGCGCATCGGCGAGCGCCGCGCCCGCACCGTGCTCGTGACATCATCGGTCGCCGGTGAGGGCAAAACCTCGACGGCCGCCAGCCTTGCCCGTGTCTTTGCGCTCGGCGGACACAGCACGATCGTCGTCGATGCCGATATGCGCGCGCCCGCGCTTCACACCGCGCTCGGCGCCGCGCCGCAACCCGGATTGTCGGAGCTGCTGACCGGCCGCGCCGCCTTCCACCATGTGCTCCGCAAGGAGCCCGGAAGCCCGGCGCATGTGCTGCAGGCCGGCGCGCCGCTCGCCAATCCGACGGCAGCGCTCGCCTCGCCGCAAATGCTCTGGGTGCTGTCGGCGCTTCAGCAGACCTATGACTACGTCATCATCGATTCGCCCGCCGCCATGGCGGCCGCCGACGCGCAGGTCCTGACCAGGCTCGCCGACGTGACCATCCTCGTCGTACGCTGGTCCTCGACCGGCCGTCATGTGGTGGCGCGCGTTCTGAAAATGCTTTCGGCGGCCAGCAGCCGCCGCGTCGGCATCCTGCTCACGCGTGTCGATGTCCGGCGCTATCGCCGCTACACCGACACGGTGATCGAGGAATATCCGGTCCGCGCGCCGCGCCGCCGCTTCGCGATGCGATGAGCTTCAGACGGCGGCTTCGGTTGCCTTGCGCCCGAGAAAGATCGCAAGCGCCTTGCGGCGGTCGCCGACCAGCTTCTTGACCGCATCGTAGACCGGACGCAGCGCCCTGTAGGCTGCGATCTTCACCCAGTCCCATGTCTCGTTGGCGCCGGCCGCCTTTTGCGGCCAGCCGAACCGGCGCAACACCGCATTGACGTAGGAAAGCTGCACCAGCCGCTGCGTTTCCTCCGTCTGCCAGGTGATCGAAAACGAAATCGAGACCGCGTCGCCATTCTTCACCCAATGCGGGTCGAAGATCGGCACGAAGATGCCTTCACCGGGTTCGATATGCTGATGCGTCGCCTTTGCCTCGAGCGCGTCGCTGTATGGCAGGTTGCGATGCTTGCCGGGAAAGAGTTCGGAATCCTCGGCGCTGACGATCTCGCGATCGCGATGGTCGAAAAGCGACATGCGTTTGGCGCCGCGGATTTGCAGCAGGAAATTCTGTTCCGGGTCGGAGTGGAACGGCGTTACGTTGCCCGGTGACGTCACGAAGATGAACGCCTGCCGGTCGAGCGCAGCACCCATCAAGCCGCCGGTCTGTTCGGCCGCCTGGTCGAGACAGGCATCGAGCAGCGCCTTGTATTCGGGGTCGGCTTCAACGTTCTTGAGGACCATCCACGATTTCGCCTGTTCGATGCGGCGCACGGTCTCTTCCGGCGTCATGCCATTCGACGGCGTCAGGTTCGGGTCCTGGTTCGGTTCGACGGGACCGTTGAATTCGATCCGGTCGGCAGGCAGCGACGCGGCGAGACGCGCCAGCCGGTCGAGCTGGAACAGCGGATGGTTGGCCAAGCGGTGGCTGACGCGAAACGACGCTTCCGGCAATGACGAGCAAACGGAACCCGGTTCGATCTCAATCAGCCTGGTCATTCTCGATCTCCTTGCGAAATCTGTAATAGAGAACACGCAACCTTGCCCGCGCGTTCTCGGCGAGACGCGTCGCGGCGACACTCCACGAAAGGAAAAGCGGACCGGCGCGATGCCGCGTCGCGACCGTGACGCTGCGCATCGTGCGGCGCTGCGCCCAGATGTGGTCGATCATCGGATGGCCGGGGATCGCGCAGGAATCGACCCATTCGGTCCGGCCATCGCGCAGGAACGCGCCGATGCCCTTCAGCATCAGCAACGTGCCCGGCGAATACTTCGCATAGGCCTCGTCGAAGGCGATCTTGAACGTGTAGAGGCCGGCGCCGGCGCGGAAACTTGCCAGCATCGCCACCGGTTTGCCGTCAAGCGTCAGTTCGGTGCGGACAAACTTGTCTTGCGCCGCAGCGCCCGCGCAGATCGCTTCGAACCAGGCGCGCTCATGCGGACGGACTTTCAGCGCCGTGCCCCGCTTGCCCTTCCAGCCGGCCGCTTCGAGCGTCAGGAACCGCTGCACCCAGGCGGCCGTGCCCTCGCCGCCTTCATGCATGACGAATTTCAGATCGCCCTGTTCGGCCAGCCGGTTCCACAGCCGCGAAAACTCTTTCCGCTTCTTCTTGCGGATATGAGTCGCCAGATAGGCGTCCTCATCGAGATCGGATTGCAGGAAGGCGCGTTCATGCCTGTCGGTCTCACGCCACGCACGTCCATGCAAAACTTCATCGAGCGCCGTATCGAATGCACCGAGCGCCTCGAACAGCGGAAAGCGAACCAGCGCCGCGCCGGATTGGTCGGCGAAGTCGAGAAACCGCCGGATCGCGCGACGCTCATGCCCGGCGCGCGCCAGGGGCGTGACGGTGTAGCTGTGAATATGCTCCCAGAGCGACCAGACCGGCGCAGGTATCCCGAAATGTCCCCGAACGCTCTTGTAGGGAAAGACGCCGAGCAACTGGCGTTTGCCGTCACTGTCCGGCGTGCTCCAGACCAGCGCGACGCGCACGGCGGCCCTGCCCTGCAAATGCTCCATCGAGGCCGCCAGCGTCACGCTTTCAAATTGCGGGTTGGTGTCGGCGGAAGCGCGCGTCAGTTCGTCGATGCTGTCGAGATAGGGTGTCACCGCATCGGCGCTTTCCAGCACGACGATGTCGGCGGAAGGCGGCCTGTCATAGGCATAGCGCGCCGCATGACTCAGCGTCTCGACGGAGAGAAGCGCCGCACGCTCTTCGCGCGCACCAAAGCCGTGCAAAAGCGGATATCGGCGAATATCGGTCATTCGAATTCCTTGCCCGTTTTCAGGCGGTTGCGAACAGGCGATGCCGGAAGCCGGCAAAGACGAAGGCGGTGATGCCGAGGCGCCGGCGGACAATGACGGCAAGCCAGGCCGTGGCGAAAACGATCGAAATAGCGGTCGACGCGGCGGCGCCTTCGAGGCCGAAGCGCGGCACCAGCACGAGATTGAGCGCGACGTTCAGCACCGCGGCGCAGCAATAGGCAATGGCGGTCGCATTCTGGTTGCCGGTCATGTTGAGCAGATATTCGATCGGCCCGGTGGCGGCGCGTGCGAGGAACCCCAGCATCAGCAGCCATAGCACCGGATAGCCGGCGGCAAACCCTTCGCCGAAAAGACCGAGCGCGAATTCGCCGATCGTCAGCAGGAACAACCCTGCCGCGAGCGTCGGCCAGAAAATCCACTGGATGACGCCATGCATGAAGGTTTGCAACTCGTCGCGTTTGCCGGCCGCATGAAGCTCCGCGAATTTGGGTACCGCGAGCGCCGACAGCGCAAAGCAGATGAATGCCATCAGATTGGCGATGCGCGTGACGGCGAAATAGACGCCGATTTCGTCCGGATCGACAAAATAGCCGAGCAGCACGATGTCGGTGTTGATCAGGACGAGAAACAGGCCTTCGACCAGAACCAGCGGCGCCGAAACGACAACCCAGTGCCGGACGTGAAAGACCGGCTTTGCCTGCGGCACCGTTCGCGCGACGCGACGCATCAGCAAGACGCGCTGGCCGGCCAGTGTCAGCACCGTGGCGGCAAGCGCCGCGAACATCACCTGCAACCCGGTCGGCGTGCCCGAGAACAGCAGAATGGCGCCAGAGAATGCGACGATGGCAAGTGGCCGCACGATGTAGGACGGGATGTAGGCGAGATTGACCCAGCCGAAAGCCCGCGCCGCGCCCTCCTGCCAATCCATCAGCGCGAAGGCCGGCACGCAAAGCAGCGCCACGGCCAGAGGCAGAATGTAATAGCTTTCGATGTGCCCGCGCGCCGCCCAGAGAATGGCGACGCCGACAAACGCCGTCGCAATGCCGAGCGCCAGCACAATATAGAAAGAGGCCGTCAGCATGCCGGCCATGCGGCGCCACTTTGCCTTGGCGCGGTATTCGGGAACGAAGCGGAGGATGGACGTGCCGAAACCCATCGGCACGACAATCCCGAGCACGATTACCCAGACCCAGACATAGGCGAAAATCCCGTATTCGTAGGCGCCCATCCAGCGCGCCAGCAAAACCTGGCTGAGCAGCGCGATGGCGGCGCCGGCAATGCGAATTCCCATCACGAACGCGGCCCCGCGCACGACGCCGGCCAGATGCCCGTCGTCGAGCCTCGCGGCAACAGCCTCGCCGATCCGCCGTAGCGGTTGCGGGAGCGCGTTAACGTCCATGTCGAAAGCCCTCAGGCGCCGGTCGCGCGCAGCGAACCGGCAGCAGCGCGTAACCGGGTAAACCAATGCCAAAGTAGCGGGCTCTGCTTGATGAAACGTTTAACCTGGAAATAGGCGATTTCGGGTCCGAGACCGATCCAGCCGATCAGGCTGTTGGGCTCCATATGGTCGTGAAGCGGAACCTCGACCTCGCACCACTGCTCCTTGTAGGCCTCGTCGCCGATCGTGAAATCGAACTCGCTGTGGCCTGTCGCGGTGGCATGAGCCATCAGCTCCATGAGCTGGATGACGCCCGGCCCGTATTTGGCCGTGTTGGCCGTCTCGTCGTAGCTGGCCAACACATAAGAATAACGGCCGCCGAAGCTGACGCCCCAGTTCGCAGCCGCAGCCGCGCCGCCGACATCGAGATAGCAGATGTGAATCATGTCGCCCGCATCGGCACTGGTCGCCAGATCGCGGTAAAAATCGCGGTAACCCGGCTTGTCGAAGAGATTGGCAACGCCCATGCGGGCAAAGGCCGCCGACTTCTGAGCCATCAGCGTATCGAGCGCGCGCAGGCGCTCCTCAGCCGTCACCGGGGTGACAAGCGACACTTGCCCAAGCTCCTCGGTCTTGCGGCGCTTCTGCTTGTCGCGCTTCTTGCTCGCCGACGAACGCTTCTCGCCGTAGTAACTCTCCCAATCGGATTTCAGCACCGTCTTGTGCGCGAAACAGGGGTGAAGGCAGTTGCCGTCCAGCGCCATGAACGGATTGGCCTGCGCGCCGACGCGCTCCGGCATCCGGTCGAGCGAGACGATTTGGTGGGACGGCAGCAAATTGCGAACCTGGGCCCAAAGCGCCGGGAAGCCGGCAGCACCGATCCGGCGCGAAAAATCCTTCGACAGAAGCGGCGCCTGATAGTCGCAGAGATCGCCGCCCAGCCAGACGAGACGGGGGCACAGCCAGTTCCGCTCGATCGCCAGCGGAAGGATGAACAGCGCGCCGCCGGCACTGTCCCATCCAACGACAATCGCCGGCCGAACGCCCTGTTTTGTCCCGATGTGACGCTGCCAGGCCGAAAGCCATGCATAGGTCTGGAACGCCGTGCAGTCACCCGCACGTTCCAGTTCCTGCCAAACGGCCTTCAGCGGCTCGAAATCCTCGTGGACCGAAAGCAACACATCCGGGCCTGCAAGGGGGTTATCGTCCCAGGGACCGGTCAAAATTTTCGCGGAATCCTGCGGCTCTCCGTCCGGAAGGACCGGAACGGCACGCATATCGGCATTCGTCTTCGTCAGCGGCGTCATCGGGGGCCTCGCCACACTGGTTTGTCGTTTGTCGCTCCACGGACGGCGTCGTTTTTTCTCGATTTCGGACGCTCTTTCCCGCTTGCCACTGCCGCTGCAAGGCCCGTGCAAGGTGGAATCGCATTAACCTTTCCACGCCAGAATGCAGCCCACCGGCCCTCTTGCAGGTTTCAGGAATGACGACCCCACTAACGACCCCCTATCGAAAGCCGACCGCCATGGGCCGGGTGCTGCTTGCGCTCCATGCCAGCGGGGCGGCCCGGCTGGCGCCAAGGTCGCTTGCCGGCGTCGGCGTCATCTTCATGCTGCATCGCGTCCGCGAACCGGACGACACCGACTTCGCCCCCAACCGCCTTCTCGAAATCACGCCCGGATTTCTGGAAGAAACGATCGGCCTCGTCCGCGAGCTCGGCTATGCCTGTCTCAGTCTCGACGAAGCGGTAACGCGCCTGATCGACGGCGACCGTTCGGAACGCTTCGCCGTTTTCACGCTCGACGACGGCTATCGCGACAACCTGACCGATGCCCTGCCCGTTTTCGAACGTCACAATGTTCCGTTCACGGTGTATCTGACGACCGGCCTGCCGGACGGCACGGCGGAAATATGGTGGGTTGCACTTGAGCGCATCATCGCATCGTCCGTTGCGATCCGCGTGATGCTGCCGGACGGCGAGATTACGATGTTCACGCGCGACGGCATTGAGAAACATGCCGCCTGGAACAAGATCTACTGGGCTTTGCGCACCTTGCCGGAAGACGTTCTCCGCGCCGAAGTGCGGCGCCTCGCCGCCGAACAGGGGCTCGACATGCAAGCGCTGACACGCGAACTGGCAATGAACTGGAACGAAGTGCGGGTGCTCGCCGGGCACCCGCTGGCGAGCATAGAGGCGCATACGGCCGAACATTTCGCGCAAGCCGGTCTGCCGGATATGCGCGCCCGCACCGACATTGAGCAGGGCATGATGCGCATCGAGGCCGAACTCGGCTATCGCCCGCAGCATTTCTCTTATCCCTATGGCGATCCGTCATCGGCCGGCGACGCGGACTTCGCACGCGCCGAAGCGCTCGGCTTCCGCTCGGCCACAACGACGCGCAAGGGGCTTGTCAGACCCGAACACGCATACCGGCCATGCCGCCTGCCGCGTCTCTCGCTCAACGGGGAATATCAGGACCGGCGCATGCTGGAAGCGTTGCTGAGCGGATTGCCCTTCGCCCTCGCCCGGCCGGTCCGTTCACTGGGGATCGACTGACGACGGCAATTGCCGCTGCCGCGCCGCGCGCCGTTCGGCCCGTTTGCGCCGCCGACGACGGCCCCACCAGACCTCGAAGCGGCGCCGGAACCGGCGAACCGGGTGCAAGTCGACCGACAGCACGACGACACCGAGCGGCAGCATCCAGAAGCCGAAGAACGGCAGGAAACCCAGAATTCCGAATATGATCAGCAGAATACCGATCACAATCCGGACGATCGGCGTTCCGGGAACGTTGATTCTCCGCTTGCCCAGCCGTACGGCCGCCATGACAGATCGCTCTCCGCGTGAGGTTTGAGTAGGCGCCCTCACGAGCGGCCCGACGTCAAGGCAGATAAGGGGAAAAGGTGGCGGGAACAAGACATTTGGCTGGCATGGGGCAAATGTCTTTGCTATACGCAGCCTTCATCGGCGGTCGCCACGCGGCGCATCGCCGGTCTGCTCCCCGGTAGCTCAGTGGTAGAGCAACCGGCTGTTAACCGGTTGGTCGCTGGTTCGAATCCGGCCCGGGGAGCCATTTTCGTCTTCACTCTCACTGTCTGCATCACACGAAGATGAGCCGCGAGCGCTTGGCCAAACGGCATTATGTCCGCATCGCGGAAAACCGCCTTTCCGACTGAACCGTACAGCCCGCCGCACCGTAGCCATCAGGACCGGGAAGCGTTGGGCCTGCGTGGCTATTGGCCTATACTCTTTCCGACGGCTGATTGGAGGAGGAGGTCTCGCAGCGATGCAGGACACGCCACTTGCCGCCGAGCGCGGCGATCACGACAAGCCTGTGGACCCGGCTATGCACCCGGCTCCTGTCGATGTCACGGCCGAAAATCTCGCCACACTGGACGGCATTCCACGCCTCGTCCGTCTCGCCTTCCGGTTGTTGCTGCGCGTCAGGTACGGCTCGCTGACAGTCATCTTGCCGGACGGACGCCACCTGCGCTTCAAAGGCTCCGAACCCGGCAGCGACGCCGTAATGGTCATTCGCGACTTCGGCCTCGCCCGGCGCTTCTTTGCCAGCGGCGACCTCGGCGCGGCCGAAGCCTTTCTCGACGGCATGTGGGACAGCCCCAACGTGACGACTTTTCTGGAGTTCTTTCTCGGCAACGCCGATGCATTGCAGGAAAAGCTGACGGGCAACCCGGTCTTCCGCTTCGTCGCGCGGCTGGGGCACATGCTGCGCCGCAACTCGAAAAGCGGCTCGAAGCGCAACATCGAATATCACTACGATCTCGGCAACAGCTTCTATCGCCGCTGGCTCGATCCGACCATGACCTACTCCTCGGCGCGTTTTGCGCACAAGGAACAGGATTTGTCGTCGGCCCAGATCAACAAGTATCGCTCACTCGCCGAGCGTATCGACCTCCGGCCCGAGCACCATCTGCTCGAAATCGGCAGCGGCTGGGGCGGCTTCGCCGAATATGCGGCAGGCGAGATCGGCTGCCGCGTGACGGGCATCACCATCAGCAAGGAACAGCTCGCCTTCGCCCGCGAACGGATGGAGAAGAGGCAGCTCTCTCACAAGGTCGATATCCGCTACCAGGACTACCGGGACGTGGACGAGAAATTCGACCGCATCGCCTCCATCGAGATGTTCGAAGCGGTGGGCGAGGAATACTGGCCGGCTTATTTCGACAAGGTTCGCGATTGCCTGAAGCCCGGCGGCAAGGCCGGTTTGCAGATCATCACCATCGCCGACCGCTCCTTCGCCGCCTATCGCAAACGCGCCGACTTCATCCAGCGCTACATCTTCCCCGGCGGCATGTTGCCCTCGCCCTCGATCCTGAAACAGCAGGTGCAACGCGCCGGTCTGACCTGGGCCGGAAATCTGGAATTCGGCCTCGACTATGCCGAAACGCTGCGCCAGTGGCGCGAACGCTTCCGCGCCGCCTGGCCCGACATTCAGCGCCAAGGCTTCGACGAACGTTTCCGCCGCATGTGGGAATACTATCTCGCCTACTGCGAAGCAGGCTTCCGCGCCGGCAATATCGACGTGACGCAGGTGACCCTCGCGCGTCCTTGAACCGGACTGCTAGACTGCACTTCCCTGCCAGTCTGGAGTCCATTCATGGAAAATCGCCTGATCCCGACGCCGCGCAGCCTCGCCGACGTCGATCTCCGCTCACGCGACATCATCGGCCGCGGCTGGGGCAAACTCGAACGCCTCGTCTTCCGCCATCGCCGCTTCGACGGCGACTGGTCCGGCGAAGTGACGCGCGACATGTACACCATCGGCGAGGTCGCGATGGTGCTGCCCTACGATCCCCGGCTCGATGCGGTGCTGCTGATCGAACAGTTCCGCGCCTGTGGGCTCGTCTGGGGCGAGGCGACTTGGCTTTTCGAGGCGGTCGCCGGCATCGTCGATGACGGCGAGACGCCGGCCGGGGTCGCCGCGCGCGAGGCACGGGAGGAGGCCGGCTGCGAAATCGGAACGCCGCATCCGATTTCGACCGTATGGTCGTCGCCCGGCGGATACGGCGAACGCACCTATCTCTATGCTGCGCTGACCGACCTTGCCGGTGTCGGCGGCATTCACGGGCTCGCACATGAGCATGAAGATATTCGCGCCGTCGTCGTGCCGCTCGCCGACGCCTATGCCGCCACCCAGGACGGACGCATCGTCGACGCAAAAACAACCCTTATGATTCAATGGCTTATATTGAACAAGTCGCAAATGGCATGAACCTGAAGACCGCCTGTTTCGTCTTGAATGACGGGTGCCCCGTCCGTATGTTCCAGTTCCCCCGCCACCGACAAAGCAAAGCTCCCGGATCTCATGGATATTAAAAACGGACTGGTCGATTCGATCGGCAACACGCCCCTGTTGCGCTTGCGGCGCGCTTCGGAAGAAACCGGCTGCGAGATACTCGGCAAGGCGGAGTTCCTCAATCCCGGTCAGTCTGTGAAAGACCGTGCGGCGCTCTACATCATTCAGGACGCCGTGAAACGCGGCACGTTGAAGCCCGGCGGCGTCATCGTCGAAGGCACGGCCGGCAACACGGGCATCGGCCTCGCCCTTGTCGGCAACGCACTCGGCTTTCGAAGCGTCATCGTCATTCCCGACACGCAGTCGCAGGAAAAGAAGGACATGCTGCGGCTCTGCGGCGCCGAGCTGATCGAAGTGCCGGCGGTTCCCTACAAGGACCCCAACAACTATGTGAAGTATTCCGGCCGTCTGGCCGAAGAGCTGGCGGCGAAGGAACCGAACGGCGCGATCTGGGCGAACCAGTTCGACAATGTGGCGAACCGCCTCGCCCACATCGAAACCACAGGTCCCGAAATCTGGAAGCAGACCGATGGCAAGGTCGACGGCTTCATTTGCGCCGTCGGCACCGGCGGCACGCTGGCCGGCGTCGGCATGGCGCTGAAGGAGCGGAACCGGAATGTCCGGATCGGCATTGCCGACCCGATGGGCGCAGCGCTCTATCACTTCTACAAGCATGGCGAGTTGAAGGCCGAAGGCACCTCGATCACCGAAGGCATCGGCCAGGGCCGCATCACGGCCAACCTCGTGGACGCGCCCATCGACGACGCTTTCCAGATTCCCGACGACGAAGCGCTACCCATCGTCTTCGATCTGCTGAAAGAGGAAGGGCTCTGCCTCGGCGGCTCAAGCGGCATCAACGTGGCGGGCGCTATCCGCCTCGCCCGGGAGATGGGTCCCGGTCATACAATCGTCACGGTCCTTTGCGATTACGGAACGCGTTACCAGAGCAAGATGTTCAACCCGACCTTCCTGAAGGAAAAAGGGTTGCCGGCACCGGATTGGCTCTGAGCGTCAACCGTAAGGATTTCAAAGATGCCCGCCTCCGTCTCAACGCTGGTGACGACCGAATGGCTCGCCGCGCATCTCGACGCGCCGGACGTACGGATTGTCGATGCTTCATGGTATCTGCCGCAAGCGCAGCGCGACCCGCGCGCAGAATATGAACGCGCGCATATCCCGGGCGCGGTCTTCTTCGACATCGACGAGATTTGCGATCTCGACAGCCCCTATCCACACATGCTGCCGCCGCCGGAGAAATTCTCCTCGCGCGTCCGCGCGCTGGGCCTCGGCGACGGCACCCGCATCGTCGTCTATGACGGCGCCGGGCTTTTCAGCGCCGCCCGCGTCTGGTGGATGTTCCGCGTCATGGGCCACAACGATGTCGCGGTGCTGGATGGCGGCCTCCGGAAGTGGAAAGACGAAGGCCGGCCGCTTGACGACATGAAACCCCGCCACAGCGCCCGTCACTTCACGGCGCGACGCAATTCCGGGTTGATCCGCGACCGGACGCAAATGATGGCCAATCTCGACACGCGCGCCGAACAGGTGCTCGATGCCCGCAGCATCGGCCGCTTCAACGGAACCGAGCCCGAGCCGCGCCCCGGCCTGCGCGGCGGGCACATTCCGGGCAGCCTCAACCTTCCGGCCTCGGACCTGATCGCCGCCGACGGCACGCTCCGGAAACCCGACGAGCTTCGCGCCCTGTTTGAGCGTGCCGGCATCGACCTTTCGGCGCCCGTGGTGACGACCTGCGGCTCCGGCGTCACCGCCTCCATCCTCGCGCTCGGCCTTGCCGTACTCGGCAAGCCGCAAGTCCCCGTCTATGATGGCTCATGGGCCGAATGGGGCGGCGTCATGGAGATGCCCGTCGAGGCCTGAGCCGGGCAGCAAACCGGGCCGGAAGCGCATGGGGAAGAAGCACAAGACGATCGTCACGCATCTCGAAATGCTGGCCGAGCCGCGCCTGCCACCGGCGCCGCGCCCGCTCGGAAAATATGCGCTGATGCGCGCCGAAAAGCCGCCGGTTCATTTCTACCGCTACCTTTACCACGAGATCGGCAACCACTATGTCTGGGTCAACCGTAAACGGCTCTCGGACGAGGCGCTCGCCGGTATCGTCCAGCACGACGAGGTCGAGATATACGTTCTCTATTGCGGCGGCGTTCCGGCGGGTTATTTCGAACTCGATTTCCGCAATCCCGAACGTGCGGAACTTTCTTTCCTCGGCGTGATGCCCGAGCATGTCGGAAAGGGCCTCGGGCGTTTCCTGCTCTGCGAGGCCATCGCGCTTGCCTGGTCGCGCAGCCCGAAGCGCCTGATCGTGCAAACCTGCACGCTGGACCACCCCCGCGCCCTCCCCCTCTACCAGCGCCACGGCTTCACGCCCTACGCGCAGGAGGAAGCGGAGCTGGAGGAGATCGACTGACGCCGCCTCCTAGTGCGCCAGTATCTGCGCCAGAAACGACTTGGTGCGCTCGTTCTTCGGGGCGCTGAAAAACTCATCCGGCGCGGCCTGCTCGATGATTTCGCCCTCGTCCATGAAAACGACGCGGTTGGCGACCTCGCGCGCAAAACCCATTTCGTGCGTCACGCAAAGCATGGTCATGCCCTCGCGCGCCAGCTCCACCATCACATCGAGAACTTCCTTGATCATTTCCGGATCGAGCGCCGATGTCGGCTCGTCGAACAGCATGATCTTCGGGTTCATGCAGAGCGCCCGCGCAATCGCCACACGTTGCTGCTGTCCACCCGATAGCTGACCGGGATATTTATCGGCCTGTTCGGGAATGCGCACACGTTCCAGAAGCTTCATCGCAAGGTCGCGTGCCTCGGCTTCCGGCATCTTGCGCACCCAGAGCGGCGCCAGTGTGCAATTTTCGAGGACCGTCATATGCGGGAAGAGGTTGAACTGCTGGAACACCATGCCAACCTCGCGCCGGACCTCGTCGATGCGTTTCAGGTCTTCGGTCAGCTCGATGCCGTCGATGACGATTTTCCCCGCATCATGCGTTTCGAGATGGTTGATGCAGCGGATCAGCGTCGATTTGCCTGAGCCCGACGGCCCGGCAATAACGATCCGCTCGCCCTCCTTGATCGTCAGGTCGATATTCTTCAACACATGAAAATCGCCGAACCATTTATGCACGCCCGACATCTCGATCATCACCTTGTCCGAGACGCGCATTGATTTTGCGGTATCCGCCGCCATCCTGCCCTCCTAGCGGCCGCGACCGGCGCTGAGCCGGCGCTCCATGAAACTTGAATATTGCGACATGCCGAAACAGAAAATCCAGAAGACGATCCCGGCAAAGAGATAGCCGGTCAGCGCGCCCTGCGGTACAGTCCATGTCGGGTCAGAAAGCTGCGCACGCACCTGCCCCAACACGTCGAAGATGCCGACAATCAGCACCAGCGTCGTATCCTTGAACAGACCGATGAAGGTGTTGACGATGCCGGGAATGACATGGCGCAGTGCCTGCGGCAGCACGACGAGCCCCATCGTTTGCCAATAGCTGAGACCGGCCGCACGTGCCGCCTCGTATTGCCCCGCCGGTATGGCCTGCAAGCCGCCGCGCACCACTTCCGCCATATAGGCCGATGAGAAGAGCGCGACGCCAACAAGACAGCGCAACAGATTGTCGGGGCTGAGACCTTCCGGCAGAAACAACGGCAGCATGACGCTTGCCATGAACAGCACCGTCACCAGGGGCACGCCGCGCCAGAATTCGATAAATATGATCGACAACATGCGGATCGCCGGCATCGACGAACGCCGCCCCAGCGCCAGCACAATGCCGAGCGGGAGTGAAACGACGATGCCGGTAACGGCGACGACCAGTGTAACCAGAAGCCCACCCCACTCGCTGGTCGGCACCGGCGGCAGGCCGGGCCGGTCACCGGCAAGCAACACCAGCGCGATCAGCGGATAGACGACCAGGAGGAAGATCACGTTGAAGCGTTTGGCAGGCGCCGACGGAATGAGCATCGGCACCAGTGCGATGAAGCCGAGCGCGAACACGATATTGACCCGCCAGATTTCCGATTCCGGATAGCGGCCATAGATGAACTGGCCGAAATTCGCCCAGACCAGCGGCCAGCATGCGCCCTTGCCTTCACCGAGACAGGCCTCGCGTGTTTCGCCCGTCCACACGGCGTCGAAGATCGCGAAATTGAGCAACGGCGGTATGGTGAGCCACAGAAGATAAGCGGCAACGAGTGTCAGCACCGTGTTGCCGATGCTCGAAAAGAGATTGCGCCGCAGCCAGCCGAGAACACTTCCGGATCTTTGCGGCGGTCCCATCATGTCGATCGCGCTCATGGCCTACCGCTCCCTGAGCGCAATGCGCGCATTGTACCAGTTCATCGCCAGCGAAGTCGCGAGACTGAGCGTCAGATAGACCGCCATGGTGATGGCGATAACCTCGATGGCCTGTCCCGTCTGGTTGAGCACCGTGCCGGCAAACACCGCCACGAGATCGGGATAGGCGATCGCAACCGCCAGCGAAGAGTTCTTCGTGAGATTGAGTATCTGGCTGGTCAGCGGCGGCACGATGAGGCGCAATGCTTGCGGCACCACGACCAGCCGCAGCGTCGTGCTGTCCCTGAGGCCGAGCGCCGCCGCGGCCTCGCCCTGGCCCCGGTCGACCGACAGAATGCCCGCGCGGACGATTTCGCCGATGAACGCCGCTGTGTAAAGCGTGAGCCCGAGCACCAGCGCCACGAACTCCGGCAGCAGGCGCACACCGCCGCTGAAATCGAAATCACCGCGCGTCGCATACTCCAGATGGAAGGGTGATCCGCCGATGGCCCATGCGAGAAGCGGCAGAACGACGATCAGTGCCGCGGCGACGCGCAGGGCCGGAAACAATTGGCCCGTCGCGCGCTGCCGCGCCCGCGCCCACCGGACCAGCACAAAGCCGGTCACGACCGCCGCCGCGAGCGCGCCGAAAAACAATCCGGCGCCCGCATCCAGAACCGGATCGGGAAGGATCAATCCGCGATTGCTGAGAAAGACCCCTGGCAACGCCTCGATGCTTTCGGCCGGGCCGGGCAGCGGCCGCAACACCGCGAAATACCAGAAGAAGAGTTGCAGCAGCAGCGGAATATTCCGCATCACCTCCACATACGCCGCCGCGATCTTTGACAGCAGCCAGTTTGGCGACAGCCGCGCCACGCCGACGATAAAACCAAGCATCGTCGAAAGCACGATACCGATGACAGCGACCGAGAGCGTGTTGAGCAGCCCGACGAGAAATGCGCGGCCGTAGCTCGATTGCTCGGTATAGGGGATCAGGGTCTGGATGATGCCGAAACCGGCCGTCGTGTCGAGAAAGCCGAAACCGGTCGAAATGTTGAGACGCTCAAGATTCTCCTGAGCCGTCGCCGTGAAAAACCAGACGACGGCGATGACCGCCGCCAATACGCCAGCCTGGTAGACGATCGAACGGACACGAGGGTTATACCAACTGATCCCCATGCCCGATCCGCGTTTAACGGGTTTCTGCATCCTTGCCCCGGCCCCCTCGCCTGCGATCCGTCAGCGGATCGGCGGCGCATACATCACGCCCCCGTCGGTCCAAAGCGCATTCAGCCCGCGCTCAATGCCAAGCGGCGTGTCGACACCCACATTGCGCTCGAATATCTCGCCGTAATTGCCGACGGCGCGCACAATGTCGATCACCCAGTCAGGCCCAAGTCCGACCGATGCGCCATACGAGCCTTCTGCGCCCAGCAGGCGGCGAACCAGCGGATTCTCGCTCTCACGCATCTCTTCGATATTTTTGGATGTGATGCCAAGCTCCTCGGCGTTCAGCAACGCCGAAAGCGTCCAGCGCGCGATGTCGGCCCATTGCGGATCGCCCTGCCGTATCACGGGTCCGAGCGGTTCCTTGGATATAATCTCGGGCAGAACGATGTTGTCCTCCGGACGCTGCATCTTCAGCCGTTCGGCATAGAGGCCCGAAGCGTCCGTCGTATAACCGTCGCACCGGCCCTGATCGTAGGCGCTGATCGCCTCGTCGTTCTTTTCGAAGGAGAGCACCCGGTAGTCGAGCCCGCGGCCGCGGAAATAGTCGGCAAGATTGAGCTCGGTCGTGGTCCCGGTCTGCGTACAGATCGTTGCGCCGGCCAGCTGTTCGGCCTTGGTGATGCCGGAACTCTTCCGCACCATGAATGCCTGCCCGTCATAATAGATGACACCGGCAAAATCGAAACCGAGCTGCGTGTCACGCGACATTGTCCATGTTGTATTTCGCGAAAGGATGTCGACTTCGCCCGATTGCAGCGCCGTGAAACGGTCCTTTGCCGAAAGCGGCCGGAAGCGAACCTTCTCACCATCGCCGAAAATCGCCGCGGCAATCGCCCGGCAATAATCGACATCGATGCCGGACCACCGGCCGCGCTCGTCAGGGCTGGAAAAGCCGGCGAGCCCCTGGCTGACACCGCATTGCAGGAAGCCGCGCCGCATTACGCGCCTCAACGTCTCGCCCGCGCCCGACCGCTCGGCGCCAGGTTCGGTCTCCACGGCGGTCGCAGGTGTTGTCCCTCGTCCGGCCAGCACTGCCGCCGCATCGTAGGGCAGCACGAAATAGAGCCCGCCCACGCCGATCAGGATGCCCAGAAGAAGGGCGGCCACGGGATTCCTCATTCAGCGTCCTTTGTCAGCCTGTTCGATGAAAATGCTATGCTGGATTCGTTGAGACTAACCGCCGGCGGCCCGCACGCAAACCCTGTAGTCCATTCCAACCCGCCTCCTTCTTGCCAATTGGCGATTTGGCCTTGAAGGGCGCAAAGGGCCGCGGGCATGATCGGCCGACGCCAATTGACGGACGATGCCGGATGAAGAAGAAGCAGGACACGCTGATCGTCACCGCCGGACGCGACCCGGAGGCCAATTTCGGCATCCTCAATCCACCCGTTTATCATGCATCGACCATTCTCTACCCAACCCTCGATGCGGTCCGGACGCGCAAGCAGCCCTTCACCTATGGCCGGCGCGGCACACCGACGACGACCGCCCTGCAGGAGGCGATTGCCGAGCTTGAGGGCGGCTATCGTACGCTGCTGACCCCCTCGGGCCTCTCCGCCGTCACCGCGGCGCTCCTCGCGCATCTCAAGACCGGCGACCACCTGTTGATGACCGACAGCGCCTACGAACCGTCGCGCCATTTCTGCGAGCGCGTTCTCAAACGCTACGGGGTCGACGTCGAATATTACGACCCATGCCTGGGAAGCGATATTGCGGCGCTGATCAAACCGAACACCGCCGTTATCTTCACCGAAAGCCCCGGCTCGGTGACTTTCGAGGTGCAGGACATCCCGGCCATCGCCGAAGCCGCACACAAGGCCGGCGCAATCGTGATGATCGATAACACCTGGGCCTCACCGCTCTATTTCAAGCCCTTCGAACACGGCGTCGACATTTCGATCCAGGCCGTGACCAAATATCTATGCGGCCATTCCGACGTGATGATGGGCGCAATCACAACGACCGAAGCCGCATGGCGCGACACGGTCGCCAGCCACGGCGCAAACGGACTCTGCGCCGGGCCGGATGACGTCTATCTGGTGTTGCGCGGTATCCGCACATTGTCCGTCCGCCTTGAACGACATATGGAGACCGGATTGAAGTTGGCGCGCTGGCTCGCCGCGCGGCCCGAAGTCGCCCGCGTCATTCATCCCGCGTTGCCAAGCCATCCCGGCCATGCGCTCTGGAAGCGCGACTTCACCGGCGCAAGCGGGCTTTTCAGCATCGAACTCAAGCCGGCATCCGAAACCGCGCTCGCCGCAATGCTCGACAGCCTGGAACTTTTCGGCATGGGTTATTCATGGGGCGGCTTCGAAAGTCTGATCATCCCGCAAGACCCGGCAAAAATCCGAACGGCCACAAAATGGGAGCCACAAGGTCCGATGCTGCGCCTTCATGCCGGCCTTGAAGACTCAGACGACCTGATTGCCGATCTCGATGCGGGATTCGAGCGGCTTCGCGCCTGCAACGAATGACGGAAGACGCAACGTGACCAGAATCGAAGTCAAAAGCGAAATCGCAGGCAAGGTCTGGAAGATCGAGACGAAAGCAGGCGACCGGCTGGCGGAGGACGACGCAATCCTGATCCTCGAATCGATGAAGATGGAAATTCCCGTGGCGGCACAAGCCGATTGCACGCTGATCGAGATACTCGTCGCCGAGGAAGATATGGTGGAGGAAGGTCAGGCGGTCGCGATCGTCGAACAGGACTGACGCTCATGCCTCTCCGAATATCTGCTTCAGATGCGCGTTGAGAAACTTTCCTGTCGGATCGAGCTGCCGCCGTACCTCCCGGAAAGCATCCCACTTCGGATAGAGCGCCTCGAAATCCTTTGCGCCGCGCGTGTGCAGCTTGCCCCAATGCGGCCGTCCGTCATAACGGTGAAAAATATCCTCGACGCCCGCAAACAATTCCTTGTAGGGCTGACGATGATACTGATGGACCGAAATCGTTACGCTGTCGCGGCGATAAAAAGGCGACAGCCATGCGTCGTCGGCCGCGACATATCGAAACTCCAGAGGAAACAGAAAGTTGGTTCCGCATTTACGCATATGCTCCGCGACCTCGCGAATGCAATCGGGGCCCTTTTCGGCTGGCACCGCATACTCCATTTCATTAAAGCGCACATTGCGGTCGCTCGGAAATGCATCGTGCGACCAGCGCACTTTGGTCGCCTGCCCTTCGACGCCGTTGATCGACCCGCTCGAATAGCGCGATCCGCTCGCTGAAGTCAGGAACTTCTGCAGCGGCCCCCGCAAGAACGGCAGCGTCCTTGAAACTTCGCAGGCCAGTTTCATGATCTTGTCGTCGCGCGACATTTCGCCGTCCGGCCGCCTTCGCCGCGGACGCGCTTCCTTGTCCGTTTCTCTCAGGAACTTGACGAGCGCCTGATCGGCAAACGGAAACCAGAAAAATTCGAAATGCCGCGCTTCATCCCGCATTGCTTCCGCCTTGTCGAGCGCTTCTGCAATTGGCATTCGCCCGCCGGTTTCCTCCAATGCATAGATTTTCGTACATTGCATCGTGATCTCGGTCATCGCGCCGAGACTGCCGAAGCTGACACGGCCTGCATCGAACACGTCTGAATTTTCGGTGCGGCTGCACGAGAGAACTTCGCCACTGACTGTCGCAAGCCGGAATGCCTTGACGCCTGCGGAAAGCGAGCCGAGCCCGCCACCCGTGCCGTGCGTACCCGTCCCGACCGCGCCTGCCAGCGTCTGCCTGTCGATATCTCCCTGATTGAGCAGCGCGAGCCCGCGTTCGAAGAGCAGCGGCCCGAGATCGCGTATCGTCGTGCCGGCCTTGATGCGCGCCGTCATCTCTGTCGGGTCATGGTCGACGACACCGGACAAATCGAACAACGTCAGAATCGTCCCATCGCTCTCGACCAGCGGTGTGAAAGAGTGTCCCCGCCCGGCCGTGCGAATGGGTGCCGGCGCGTCGCGAACGATCGAAGCCACTTCCTCCTCGGTCGTCGGCGCTACAATGCCTTGCGGCCACGCCTTTACCCACCCCGACCAGTTCGACCAGACATCCGTCATTCCGCATCTCCATTTTCAGCTGCACGGATGATAGCGTTTCGCCCGCCTGGTCAAAAGAAATAAGCCCCGGAGTGCAGCTCCGGGGCTTCGATTTTCGGTATAGGCTGCGTCGTCAATTCGCGTCCACGTCCGCAGCCGCAATTTCCGCCGCACTTTCGTCGCGCGTCAACGGCTTGAAATCGCGAGCCATGATCGATGCCTGCTTGATCTCGGCCGGCGCCATCGATTCCGACAACCGCTCGATCGCCTCGGCGGCAAAGCGCGGAAAGCCGCCTTCGATCGCCAACTGGTAGTACATATATGCCTTGACCTTGTCCGCTTCGACACCGACGCCATCCTCGTACATGGTGGCAATGTTGTACTGGGAGCTTTCAAGTCCCTGACGCGCAGCCGCCTCGAACCACCGGGCAGCTGCTTTCAGGTCCTGAGGCACGCCCCATCCCTTGTCGTACATCGAGCCGAGATCCATTTGCGCACGCCTGTCGCCGCCATGCGCACCGATGAAATAGTATTTGAGCGCCGTTTCCACGTCGCGCTCGACAACCTTCGCATCGAAATGCTCTTCGCCGAGACGGAAGGCCGCGCCAGGATCCTTGTTGACCTCAACCGCCCTCTTCCACTCGGCCAGCGCTTCCGGATAAAAGCCGCGCACATAGAGATCCTGTCCGGACGCCTCGTTCGGTTGACCCTTGATCGACGGATCGGGTTTTGTCGGGTCGGCTAACGTGGCGGCGACCGCCGATCCGGCGACAAACATCAGGGCGGCGAGCAGAATCAAAAAGGCAGTGACGGCAGAAAACAGCCGTCCCTCGCTCGTCGCGGCGGACACACTAGGGGTCTGTCGGCGCATTTTTCTCTCCCTCTCGGGCACCTGCAGGGCTTTTTTCCCTTTGGCCCATATTTCCCGGAAACCATGATCCGGAGCGGTTCCAAACACGCAAGTTAAAGGTTGGTCACAAACCCCGCCCCGGCAAGCCGGACCCGCTCAAAGCTTATGGGAAGCGCCGAAACCCTCGAGAAAGCTGGTCAGATTGGGGCCGAGACCGTCGCAGAGATAGCCACCCTCCTGGACCAGCACAGTGGGCAGACCAAACCCGCCGATCGTTTCGCCGATCCGTCCGAAGCCGCCGGTCGTAATCGAGAATCCCCCTTGCGGGTCGTCCTTGTAGGCATCGAGCCCCAGCGCAACCACAAGTGCGCCAGGTGCGAAGGCCTCAATGCGGCGCAGCGCGGCCGCCAGTGTCGGCATATAGGCGTCATCGCCGGTGCCACGCGGCAGCGGCAGATTGTAGTTGTACCCAAGGCCAACGCCGGCACCGCGCTCCTCGGCATGTCCCCAGAAGAACGGATAGAAGCGGACGGGATCGGCATGGATCGACACCGTGAGGATGTCGGACCGGCCATAGAACATCCCTTGCGTGCCATTACCGTGGTGAACGTCGACATCGAGGATCGCCACGCGGTCATGTTGGCCGCGAAGCAATTGCGCCGCCACCCCCGAATTATTGACGTAGCAAAAGCCGCCGGCCATATCGGCAAATGCATGATGACCCGGCGGCCGGCTCAGCGCATAAACCCAGGACGCGCCGTCGCGAACCATGGCGGCGGCATCCGCCGCGGCATCGGCGCTGCGCTTGATAGCTTCCCAGCTTCCCGCCGCAATCGGGCAGGCACCATCCGCCATGTGGTAGCCGGCTTGCGCCACGGCCGAGAGTGGATAGGCCCCGTCGCGCCGGTCCGGATGGATACCGGGGACCACTTCATCGGAGCCGCCTTCGATCCGCAGCCAGCGCTCATGAATGGTCGAGAGAAAGGCAACGTATTCGGGCGTGTGAACCGCCGAGATCGGTCCAAGGCCGTGATCCTTCGGCGTGACATGCTCAAGACCCGCCTGCCGCGCGGCGGCCAGCAGCCGGTCCGCCCGCTCTGGAACTTCCGGATTGGACTCGACAACACCATTGACGAGAAAATGACGGGGATAGTGACGCTTCTGCGCCGGATCGAAGACAACCTTCATAGACAAGCCTCTATGCGGCAAACCCCCATGGCGATCCCGGCAGGACTCGAACCTGCAACCGACAGATTAGAAATCTGTTGCTCTATCCGGTTGAGCTACGGGATCGAGATGCCGGGCGGGCCTAGTGAGTCCAGAGTTCCTGACGGCCATATTTGAAATTGTCGGAATAGGCCTTGATCGAACGGCGCGGCGACCGGGGCTCGAAAACCCGGTAGTCCAGCCCGAGTCTCTCCGCATAGGCGATCGCTTCTTCCTTGCTGTCAAAGCGAAGCGTCACTTGCGAATTCATGTCGCCCGAACTTGTCCAGCCCATCAACGGCTCGATCCTGCGCGCGCTGGCGGGCTCGAAATCGAGCACCCATTTTTTGGTCTTGGCCCGGCCAGACTGCATAGCCGTCTTGGCGGGTTTGTAGATGCGCGCGGCTGCCAATCGATGCCCCTGAACCATAATCCCCGTACCAACGGAGAACGTCGCGAAACTTTATTCTTATCGCCCTAAAACAGCCAGATTTGCAAGCGATAACAACATCATCGCTGGGGCTGGCGGCGCTGGACACCCAAGTCTCGAAAGCCTCCCCGAGTTCGAAGGAGCACCGGAAATGAATACCTACCTCGATCGCGAGGCCGCAACCGCGCTGCTCGCCGCACATGGCTTCAACCGGACCGACATCGAATGCGTACTCGACCTTACGAAGTCGATCTCGCAAGGCGGGACGCCGCTCTGGCCGGCGCGCAGCGTTGAGAGGCTCGCCAGCCGCGCATGGTGGCTCGATGGCGCGGAAATTAAAACTTCGATGCCCCAGGCGGCTTGACCCGTTTACTCTATCGCCGAAAAACGAAAAGGTAATCCTGACGCTGGGCGAGGCGGTCCGACGCTTCGCCCGTCACTTCAACCGTGTCCCAAGTCTTTTGGAGTGCAAAGCCGCTGGAAGTGACCAGTGCGACGAAATCATCGGAAGCGGCTGAAAATATCTGTAATCTCGGTTTCTCGTAGCGCCCAAATCGATGGCGGCGTCGCCACAGATGACGGAGAAACGCGAGCGAAGCGCACAAGCCATGCTGACGAAGCATGTAAATGATCGCCCGACCCGTGGAGTTGTGAATCTTTCTCGGCAGTCCGGCTTGCGGCAGTTCACCGACATAAAGCCGGGCACCCGGTGCGGCAATAGCTGCGATCCGCGACAGAGCGCGGCGTACGCGCGCTTCATTGCCCAGAAGCTGCAACACACCGTTCAGCGTGATGATGTCGAACGGCGGCCCCTCATACCTGAGATCTTCCACCCGTCCGGCCTGAAACACGATAGGGCGCCGCTTGTGGAACGAAGCCAGCCGCGCACGCTCTTCCTCCGTCGGCACAGTGCCGACGGCGAAAGCAACCTTGTCGGCAACAATATCGAGAAACCGGCCATCGCCGCACCCGATGTCGATCAGCCGGTCGTCGCGTCCCAAAGGAACGCGCGACAATACGGCGTCGATCAACGCTTTCGTACGGTCCATGTTGTCGCCACGGCCCGTAAGGCTGTGCAAATCCGGCGTCGTCGCGAATCGCCGGTATTCCTCGACCCAGGACAGGTTCCGCGTTGGTGGCAGGAGAATCGGCCAACGCCCGCCATTTTTCGGCTTGGTGAGTTTCATCCCGCTTTCCCAACCCGGCACAGCAACCTGCCAGCCGGTCCCGGATTTGGTCGGGGCGGCAAGATTCGAACTTGCGACCCTCTGCTCCCAAAGCAGATGCGCTACCAGGCTGCGCTACGCTCCGACAGCTGGCATTCTAACCTGCGCCAGGTGCGCCAACCGGCGCAAAACAGGCAGCGCGCGAAAGAAAAGCCGCCGCTCAGCGGGGCGCGGGGCCCGGGCCGCGGCCGGCCAGGTGGCGGAACGTGATGCGGCCCTTGGTCAGATCGTAGGGCGAGAGTTCCAGCGAGACCTTGTCGCCCGCCAGGATGCGGATGTGGTGCTTGCGCATCTTGCCGCCGGTGTAGGCAATCAGCTGGTGCCCGTTGTCCAGCGTGACGCGAAAGCGCGAGTCGGGCAGCACTTCGGTGACGCTGCCCTGCATTTCGATGAGTTCTTCTTTGGCCATTTTCAATCTCTGGTAAACGATTCCATTCGCCGTTGCTGCTGCCCCACAGCGCGCGCCGTCTGGTCGCTAGGAGAACAGACGCAGTGCGCATGTCGGTCGTGGGGGTGCTGCACCCGCAGCGCAGCTCGGTGGGAAGGCCGGCAGTGACGGCTTCAAGGGACGGGCGGGCGCAAGCCCTGAGCCGGTCGATTGTAGCGCGCCACGCTGGTTTTGCCTACACGGCGCCCGCATCCCGGTCTATAGAATCGCCCGCACTTCCGCCAATGCCCGCCGACATGCCCGATTCGTTTGCCGTTTCTCTCCAGTACCTGTTGCCCAAGCAGGCGCTGACCGTTCTTGCCGGCAAGATCGCCTCGGCCCGGGCCGGCTGGCTCACGACCGCGCTGGTACGCGCCTTTGTTTCGCACTACCGCGTCGACATGGCAGAGGCCGAGCAACCCGACCCCGCCGCCTACCCCACGTTCAACGCGTTTTTCACCCGGGCGCTGCGGCCCGGCGCGCGGCCGATCGCCGCTGCCGACCTGGTCTGCCCGGTCGACGGCGCCATGAGCCAGTTCGGCGCCATCGAGCGGGACCAGATCTTCCAGGCCAAGGGCCACCACTATTCGACCACCGCGCTGGTCGGCGGCGACAGCGCCCTGGCCGCGCGCTTCCAGGACGGGCACTTCGCCACCATCTACCTCAGTCCGCGCGACTACCACCGCATCCACATGCCGTGCGCCGGGCGGCTCACCCGCATGGTGCACGTGCCGGGGGCGCTGTTTTCGGTCAACCCGGCCACGGCCCTCGGTGTTCCCGGGCTGTTCGCGCGCAACGAACGCGTGGTCTGCGTCTTCGAGGGCGCGCACGGCCCCTTCGTCATGGTGCTGGTCGGCGCGACCATCGTCGGCAGCATGGCGACCGTGTGGCACGGGCTCGTCAACCCGCCGCGCACCGGCGTACTGCGCCATTGGGACTATGCCGAAGGCGAAGTGACGCTGCAAAAGGGCGAGGAAATGGGGCGCTTCCAGCTCGGCTCGACGGTGGTCCTGCTGCTGCCCAAGGGGCCGCTTCGCTTCAACGGGGGTTGGGCGCCCGCCGGCCCGGTGCGCCTGGGCGAAGCCATGGCCGACCTCGGCACGGGGAATGCCGGCGCCGGATAATCCGGCCATGTCCCTGTTGCCGCACCAGCTTGAACTGCTTTCCCCGGCGCGCGACGCCGACATCGGCATCGCCGCCATCGACCACGGCGCCGATGCGGTGTACATCGGCGGGCCGGCGTTCGGCGCGCGGGCAGGCGCCGGCAACGCCCTGCCCGACCTGGAACGGCTGATCGCCCACGCGCACCGTTTCCACAGCCGCGTGTTCATCACGCTCAACACCATCCTGCGCGACGACGAGCTGGAGGATGCCCGCCGGATGGCCTGGCAGGTATACGGGGCCGGAGCGGACGCGCTCATCGTCCAGGACATGGGCCTGCTCGAACTCGACCTGCCGCCCATCCAGCTGCATGCCAGCACGCAGACCGACATCCGCACGCCGGAAAAGGCGCGTTTCCTGCAGGACGCGGGCCTGTCGCAGATCGTCCTGGCCCGCGAACTGACGCTCGAGCAGATCGCCGCCGTGCGCGCCGCCACCGACGCCGAGCGCTGCACGCTCGAATTCTTCGTCCACGGCGCGCTCTGCGTGGCGTATTCGGGCCAGTGCTACATCACGCACGCACACACCGGCCGCAGCGCCAACCGGGGCGACTGCAACCAGGCCTGCCGCCTGCCCTACCAGGTGACGGACGACAAGGGCCGCTTCATCGCGCACGACAAGCACGTGCTGTCGATGAAGGACAACAACCAGTCGGACAACCTGCGCGCCCTCATCGATGCCGGCGTGCGCAGCTTCAAGATCGAGGGGCGCTACAAGGACCTCGGCTACGTGAAGAACATCACCGCCCACTACCGCACGCTGCTCGACGAGATCATTGAGCAGCGCGAATGCTCGGCCAGCCCGCTGGCGCGCGCATCGAGCGGCAGCACGCGCTTTTTCTTCACGCCCGACCCCGACCAGAACTTCAACCGCGAATTCACCGACTACTTCGTCAACGGCCGCAAGGACGATATCGGCGCCTTCGACACCCCCAAGACCCCGGGCCGCCCCATCGGCTGGGTGACCAAGCTTGGCGCGGATTTCGTCGAGCTGGAAACCACGGACCCGGCCACGCTGCTGCACAACGGCGACGGCCTGTGCTACTACGACCTGCAGAAGGAACTGGTCGGCCTGGCCATCAACCGCGCCGAGCCCGCATCGCCGCACAAGCCTGGGCAGTGGCGCATCTACCCGAAGGACGCGGTGGCTGGCCTGAAGGACCTGCGCAAGGGCCTGGAGATCAACCGCAACCGCGACATGGACTGGGTGCGCATGCTCGACAAGAAGTCGAGCGAGCGGCGCATCGGCCTGTGGGCCCAGCTGGCCGAGATCCCCTCCGGCTTCGAGCTGACGCTGACCGACGAGGACGGCTATGCCGCCAGCGCGCGCGCCGCACAGCCCCACCAGCCGGCCAGCGACCCCGCCCGGGGCGAAGCCGCGCTGCAGGAGCACCTGGGCCGCTTCGGCGGCACGATTTTTTCCGTCCACGGCATCGCGCTGAAGCTCTCGCAGCCCTGGTTCGTGCCCGCCTCGGTGCTCAACCAGCTGCGCCGCGACGCCGTGGCCGCGCTGGAGGCCGCACGGGCCGCCGGCCTGCAGCGCCTGCCGCGCGCACAGCCTGTGGAGCCGCCCGTGCCCTTCCCCGAGGACACGCTCACCTACCTGGCCAACGTCTACAACCACAAGGCGCACGACTTCTACAAGAAGCACGGCGTGCAGGTGATTGCCGCCGCCTACGAAGCCAAGGAAGAGGAAGGCGAAGTCAGCCTGATGATCACCAAGCACTGCGTGCGCTACTCGCTCAGCCTGTGCCCCAAGCAGGCCAAGGGCGTCATCGGCGTCAAGGGCACCATCAAGGCCGACCCGCTGCACCTCATCAATGGCAAGGAAAAGCTCACCCTGCGCTTCGACTGCAAACCGTGCGAGATGCACGTCGTGGGGAAAATGAAGCGCTCGGTGCTCAACCAGCACCTGCAGGACATGCAGGCCCAACCCCTGCAGTTCTACCGCACGCGGCCGCCGGCATAAGCACATAGCTACTCGGTACAAGCGGCGCCGGCGCTGCGTGCAACAATGGCCGCCGCCCTCCGGCGCGGCTGCGCCCCATCCCTTTTTCTTCACCCTCAGGACATCGCCCCATGCGCATCGAGACCCTTGCCGTACATGCCGGCTATTCGCCCGACCCGACGACCAAATCCGCCGCCGTCCCGCTCTACCAGACCACGGCCTACGCGTTCGACAACGCCCAGCACGGTGCCGACCTGTTCGACCTGAAGGTCGCGGGCAACATCTACACGCGGATCATGAACCCGACCACCGACGTGCTCGAGCAGCGCGTGGCGGCGCTCGAAGGCGGCGTGGCGGCACTGGCCATGGCCTCCGGCATGGCGGCGATCACGGCGGCCATCCAGACCATCGCC
>JAHBYM010000070.1 GCA_019635975.1 Parvibaculum sp.
CTCGCCGGCGCGGAGATCGCAATGAAGGCGGTGTTCCTTCAGATGCTGCAGCAGCGTGCCGCCCGCCGAATGGGCAATGCATTTCGGGACACCCGTGGTGCCGCTCGAATACATGATGTAGAGCGGATGCGAAAACGGCAGGCGCGCGAAGGAAAGCGGCGTGGCGGGTGCGGCGGCCAGCACATCCGGCCAGTCCTGCGATTTCGCGAGCTGTTTTTTGCCCTCGCCGATGAAGGGCATAACTACGACATGTTCGAGCGACGGCAGGCCGGCGACGATATCGGCGAGCTTGTCATGCGCGGGGAGCACCTTTCCCGCATAGCGGTAACCGTCGCAGGCGATCAGCACTTTCGGCGCGATCTGGCCGAAGCGATCGAGGACGCCCCTGACACCGAAATCGGGCGAACAGGAAGAGAAGACCGCGCCGAGACTGGCGGCGGCGAGCATCGCGACGATGGCCTCGGGGCAATTGGGCATGAAGGCGGCGACGCGGTCGCCGGGCGCGACGCCCCATGATTTCAGCGCGGCGGCAAGGCGCGCGACATCGGCGCGAAGTTGCGCGCGGGAGACCGGCGCGGCCATGCGCCCTTCATTGTTGAAAAGAAGCGCCGGGGCCCCGTCTTCGCCGCGCAGCAGGTTTTCAGCGAAGTTCAGCCGCGCCTCGGGAAAGAAGCGCGCGCCGGGCATCTTGTCGCCATCGGCCAACACAATGTTGCCCTTGTCGCCGATGACGGCGCTGTCGTCCCAGACTTCGCTCCAGAAAGGACCGGGATGGGCGACCGACCAGCGATGCAGTGCATCGTAGCCGTCGAGCGCGGCGGCGTGGTTTTCGTTCACCCGCTTCATGAAAGCCGACATGGCCGAAGCGGCGATGCGATCCGGCGCGGGCGCCCAGAGCGGCGCGCTCATTTTTCCGGTTCCTCGAAGGCGACCAGCGCCGCGCCGGCCTCGACCTGATCGCCGACAGCCACATTGACGGATGCGACTTTTCCGTCGGCGGCGGCGAGCAATGTCTGCTCCATTTTCATCGCTTCCATGACGACCAGCGCCGTGCCGCGTTTGACGGTCGCGCCGGCCTCCACCAGCACCTGCACGATCTTGCCGGGCATCGGCGATTTCAGCGCGCCGGTGTCGACGCCCGCGTCCACATCGACGTCGAGCGGATTGACGACGGCGAATTCGGTGGCGATGCCTTCGTGGATCAGCGTGAAGCCGCTGCCATTGGCAACACAGGCGGCGGCAAGGCGCGTGCCGTCGACGGTTGCCGACAGGGTTCCGTCGGCGGTCATGGCGGCATTCGAAACGGTGGCGGCGCCGTCATTGATCCGGACGATGCTTGCGTCCGCGGCGTCGGGTTCGATTTTCAGCAGATGCTGCGTTCCGCCGACAACAAGATCGACGGTCTCGGCGCGGCGGCCACCCAGCACCCATTGATCGGTCGCGGACCAGGGATCGGCCGCGGCGGCACGCGCCCGCGTCTGCAGATATGCGGCGGCGGCGAGCGCCAGAATGCGCGGCGAAGGTTCGGCGGGCGGCACCAGCGCATCCAGATGACGGTCGATGAAGCCGGTGTCGATGTCGCCTTCGATGAAAGCGTCGTGGCCCAGCGTTTCGATCAGGAAGCCGAGATTGGTTTTCGGCCCGGCCACTTCCATGCGGGCGAGGAAGCCGCGCAGGGTGCGCAGCGCGATGCGGCGCGTCTCGCCATGGGCGATGATCTTGCCGATCATCGGATCGTAGAACATCGTCACCGCATCGCCCTCGCGCACGCCCATGTCCATGCGGACATGGGGCATGTTTTCGGGCGCGCGGAGACGCGCAAGACGCCCGGTCGAGGGGAAGAATTTCTTCGCCGGGTCTTCGGCATAAAGCCGCACTTCGACCGCGTGACCGTTCAGCGGAATGTCCTTCTGCGCCAGCGGCAGATGCTCGCCGGCGGCGACGCGCAACTGCCATTCGACGAGATCAAGGCCGGTGATCGCCTCGGTGACCGGATGTTCAACCTGAAGCCGCGTGTTCATTTCCATGAACCAGAAGCCGTCGGCTTTCAGGCCGGCGCTTGCATCGGCGATGAATTCGACCGTGCCGGCGCCGCGATAGCCAATCGCTTTTGCCGCCGCGACCGCCGCCTTGCCCATCGCTTCGCGCATTTCGGGCGGCATGCCGGGTGCCGGCGCCTCCTCGATCACTTTCTGGTGGCGGCGCTGCAACGAGCAGTCGCGCTCATGCAGCGACACCGCATTGCCATGAGCGTCGGCGAAGACCTGGATTTCGATATGGCGCGGACGGGCGACGTATTTTTCGACCAGCACGCGCTCGTCGCCGAAGGCAGCGCCCGCCTCGCGCATGGCGCTGGCGAGCTCCTTTGCAAATTGCGCCGGATCGTCGACGCGGCGCATGCCCTTGCCGCCGCCGCCGGCGACCGCCTTGATCAGCACCGGATAGCCGATCTTCCCGGCCTGCTGGGCGAGAAAATCCGCGTCCTGATTGTCGCCGTGATAGCCCGGCACCACCGGCACCCTGGCCTTTTCCATCAGCGCCTTGGCCGCGTCCTTCAACCCCATGGCGCGGATCGCCGCGGGCGGCGGGCCGACGAAGACCACGCCAGCCTTTTCGCAGGCCTCGGCAAAGGCGGCGTTTTCCGACAGGAAGCCGTAGCCCGGATGGATGGCGCCGGCGCCCGAACGCGCAGCGGCATCGAGGATCGCCTCCATGCGCAGATAGCTTTCGGCGGCGGGCGCCGGGCCGATGCGATATGCCTCATCGGCTTCGGCGACATGAAACGCATTGGCATCGGCGTCGGAATAGACCGCGATGGTCTTCAGCCCCATGCGGCGCGCGGTGCGGATGACGCGGACGGCGATTTCGCCGCGATTGGCGATCAGGAGGGATTTGAACATTGCTCTTCCCTCACATGCGGAAGACGCCGAACTGCGTCTCCGGTATCGGTGCGTTAAGTGCGGCCGAAAATGCCAGCGCCAGCACGCGGCGGGTTTCGGACGGGGCGATGATGCCGTCGTCCCAGAGGCGGGCGGTGGCGAAATAGGGATGCCCCTCCTCGTCGTATTTGGCGCGGATCGGGGCCTTGAAAGCATCGGCCTCTTCGGGCGTCCATTTCTCGGCGTCGCGGTGAACGGTCGCCAGCACGCTTGCCGCCTGTTCGCCGCCCATTACCGAGATGCGGGCATTGGGCCAGGTGAAAAGGAAGCGGGGCGAATAGGCGCGGCCGCACATGCCGTAATTTCCGGCGCCGTAGGATCCGCCGACGATCAACGTGATCTTCGGCACGTTGGCCGACGCCACCGCCGTCACCATCTTGGCGCCGTCCTTGGCAATGCCGCCGGTTTCGTATTCGCGGCCAACCATGAAGCCGGCGATATTCTGGAGGAAGAGCAGCGGGATTTTGCGCTGGCAGCAAAGCTCGATGAAATGCGCGGCCTTGAGCGCGGACTCCGAAAAGAGAATGCCGTTGTTGGCGACGATGCCGACAGGGAGCCCGTGAATATGGGCAAAGCCCGTCACCAGCGTCGTTCCGTAGAGTTTCTTGAATTCGTCGAATTCCGAGCCGTCGACGAGGCGCGCGATCACTTCGCGGATGTCGTATTGCACCGAGAGCGAGGATGGCACGATGCCGTCGAGCTCGGATGCGTCGTAGAGCGGGGCCGCGGGTTCGCGCAGCGGTATCGCGACCGACTTCTTGCGGTTGAGCGTCGCGGCGATACGGCGCGCGATGGCCAGCGCATGGGTGTCGTCCATCGCGTAATGATCGGTGACGCCGGATTTGCGTGAATGAACATCGGCGCCGCCGAGATCCTCGGCCGTCACGATTTCACCCGTTGCCGCCTTCACCAGCGGCGGGCCGCCGAGAAAGATCGTGCCCTGCTTCCTGACGATCACGGTTTCGTCGGACATGGCCGGGACGTAGGCGCCGCCCGCCGTGCAGGAGCCCATGACGACGGCGACCTGGGGAATGCCTTTCGCCGACATGCGCGCCTGATTGTAGAAGATGCGGCCGAAATGCTCGCGGTCGGGAAAGATGTCGGCCTGATTGGGCAGGTTGGCGCCGCCCGAGTCGACCAGATAGAAACAGGGCAGATTGTTTTCGAGCGCCACTTCCTGGGCGCGCAGATGCTTTTTCACCGTGACCGGATAGTAAGTACCGCCCTTGATCGTCGCGTCGTTGCAGACGATCACACATTCCTGACCCGCGATGCGGCCGATGCCGGTGATGATGCCGGCGCCGTTGACCGGTTCGCCATACATGCCATGCGCGGCCATCGGCGAGAGTTCGAGAAAAGGCGAGCCCGGATCGATCAACCCGTGCACACGGTCGCGCGGCAACAGCTTGCCGCGCGCTGTGTGGCGTTCGCGGGAGCGCGCGTCGCCGCCCAGCGCCGCCTTCGCGCGCTCGTCATTGAGCGCCGCGGTCAGCGCCGCCATCGCCTCGGCGTTTGCCTTGAAGCGCGGGTCGCGCGGATTGACGTTCGACTTCAGCACGGACATGGGGCGCTCACGCGGTTTCGTTGAAGAGTTCGCGGCCGATCAGCATGCGGCGGATTTCCGACGTGCCGGCGCCGATTTCATAGAGCTTGGCGTCCCGCAGCAGGCGGCCGGTCGCGTAGTCGTTGATATAGCCGTTGCCACCGAGCGCCTGAATTGCCTCGAGCGCCATCCATGTCGCCTTTTCGGCGGCATAGAGGATCGCGCCGGCTGCATCCTTGCGCGCCGTCTGGCCACGGTCGCAGGCTTTCGCCACCGCATAAACGTAAGCGCGGCAGGCATTCATGGTCGAATACATGTCGGCGAGCTTGCCCTGCATCAATTGAAACGTGCCGATGGGTTCGCCGAACTGCTTGCGTTCATGCACGTAGGGGATCACCGCGTCCATGCAGGCCTGCATGATGCCCAAGGGGCCGGCGGCCAGCACCGCGCGCTCGTAGTCGAGGCCCGACATCAGCACGCGGACGCCTTCATTGACCTTGCCGAGCACGTTTTCGGCCGGTACTTCGCAATCCTCGAACACGAGTTCGGCGGTGTTCGAGCCGCGCATGCCGAGCTTGTCGAGTTTCTGCGCGGCGCTGAAGCCCTTGAAGGATTTTTCGATGATGAAGGGCGTGATGCCTTTGGGGCCCGCCGCCGGATCGGTCTTTGCGTAGACGACCAGAACTTCCGCGTCCGGACCATTGGTGATCCACATTTTCGTGCCGTTGAGCACGTAGCGGTCGCCCTTCTTTTCCGCCTTCAGACGCATCGAGACGACATCGGAACCTGCGCCGGGTTCCGACATCGCCAGCGCGCCGACATGTTCGCCGCTGATCAGTTTCGGCAGGTATTTGTTTTTCTGCGCGCCGGTGCCGCAACGGCGGAGCTGGTTGACGCAGAGATTGGAATGCGCGCCATAGGAAAGGCCGACGCTGGCAGAGGCGCGGCTGATCTCTTCCATCGCCACGACATGTTCGAGATAGCCGAGGCCGGCGCCGCCGAACTCTTCCTCGACCGTGATGCCCAAAAGGCCGAGCGCGCCCATTTCCGGCCAGAGATCGCGCGGGAAGGTGTTGGTGGCGTCGATTTCGGCGGCGCGCGGCGCGATACGGTCGGCCGCGAAGGATCGCACCGTCGCGCGGATCATGTCGGCGGTTTCGCCGAGGTCGAAATCGAGCGAGGGGTAGTCGTTGTGGCCCATGGACTTTTTCCTTGTCGCATTATACAAACGATCATACGTTTGTTTCCAGCGGTGAGCAAGGGGCAAAAATGGCCGGAAAGGGCCGAAAATGAGCAGGACCGCCGGTTCCTCCGGCCCGAAAACGCTGGCCGCGATCCGCGAGGCCGGGCTCGACCTGATCTATCGTCACGGCTATGAGGCGATGAGCCTGCGCGGACTGGCCGCCGAAGTCGGGCTGCAGCCGGGCTCGCTCTATAACCATATAAAAACAAAGCAGGAATTGTTGTTCGTGCTGATCCACGATCACATGACGGCGCTGCACCGGGAAGTCGAGGCGGCGCTGGCCGGACATGCCGATCCGCGGGCGCAGCTCGAAGCCTTCACGGCGTTTCACCTCACCTATCATATTGAAAGGAAACGCGAAGTCTTTATCGGCTCGTCGGAGATCCGCAGCCTCGAGCCCGAAAATCGCGCGACGATCGTGGCGCTCAGGCGGCAATACGAGGACCGGCTTTGCGCGATCCTCGAAGCGGGCGCGGCGCAAAAGCTCTTCGATATCAAGGATGTACGCGTGACGGCCTATGCGATCCTCGCGATGCTGACCGGCATCTGCACCTGGTACGAACCGAAAGGCCGCATCGGACGCGCACAATTGATCGACATCCACACGCGGCTGGTGCTGGACGGCGTAAGCACCTGAAGACAAAAGGAAATCCCCGGATGTCGACGGGACGCGACAGCGAATGCCGCAGCGACTGTCATCGAACTGTCAAAAAACTGTCACAAACGGGGATCATTTCGATCCGTCTACGGAGGATCGGGAAAGTTATCCCCGGGTTCGGCCGTGCCGCGCCGTCGCGGCGGACCCGGCGCTCCGGCAGCTGGCGCGGAGAGCCGCAGCGCCTCTTTTTGGTATATCGACCAATAATCCGCTTGCCCTTCCGTGCCCCGGTGGCATAATTTGGTCATATGACCAATACGGGAGGAGCGCGATGACGATCGAGATCGTGAAGGCGGAAGGTGCGCGCGCGGCGGCGGCCGCGCCTCATATCCCGGACCTCGTGCATGCGACGGGGCCGCAATCCTACGACTATATTTTCGGCGGGCGGCAGCTCTGCGACCCCTTCATCGCAGCGGCATGGACAGCGCCCGGCAATTTCTTTTCGCATCGACAATCCGTGCTCGCCTTCGAGGACGGCGTCTTTCGCGGCGTGCTGATCTCGCATGACGGACCCGACCACTACAAGCTGAAGGATGCGGTCTGGCCGGTGGCGCTGGCGCTTGTGGACGAAGGGCGCGCGACGGAAGCCGATATTCGCGGGCTTGCGGCGCGCGCCGAGATCGCGAGCTTCATGAACCCGCATGTGCCGGAAGATTGCAGCTACATCATCGTCGTCTCGGTGCCGGAGACCGCGCGCGGGCGCGGCGCGGGGCGTGCGCTGATGGAACACGAAATCGCGCGGGCGCGGGCAAAGGGATTTTCGCGGGTGCATCTCGACGTGATGTCGGATAATCCGGCGGTGGGGCTTTACCGGGCGATGGGTTTCGAGCCGATGGCCGAGACGGTGACGCCGATCCCCTGCCGCGAACACGGGCTTGCGATGGAACTGCGGATGATGCTGCGGCTTTGAGCGCGTGTCACTCGCGCGAGAGCAGGCGCATGATGGCGCGGGTCGCTTCGCGGGCGTTGAAATCCGCGTCGCCCGCCTCGCCCATATGCGGGCGGGTGATCGACATGCCCTCGATCAGGGCGATGCATTGACGGGCGCGGCGGGCGCGTTCGCGCGGCGCGAGCGCCGGGTTCAGCGTTTTCGCGATGTCGGAAAAGAGCGCGAAATAGATGTCGTAATAGCGCGTCAGCGCCGCCGCGATCACCTTGTCGCGCGCGGCAAAGCCCGCGACCTCGATCATGAAGATGCCGCAGTCGCGCCGGTAGGCCTCGTCGTTCAACAGAAAATCGAGCGCGCGGTGGAGGCGCTGCTCGCCGCCGCCTTTCGCTTCGCCGAAGCGGGCCATGATTTCCTCGCCATAGCGGCGCACGAAACGGTCGAGCAGCTCGGCAAGGATCGCCGCCGGGCTGGCGAAATAATACTGGACGTGGCTGAGCCTGAGACCCGCCCGCGCCGCGACGCCGCGCGCCGAAAAGCCCGCATAGCCCTGCTCCAGCAAAAGCGCGGTGGCGGCGGCGAGAATTTCCTCGCGGCGCGTCGCGCCCTTTTCGGTGGGTGGGGCTTCGGCGCCGATGGCGGTCTGACTTTTCATGGCGTGCAGATTACAGCGCGGCGGGCCATTGACAAAATTGGTCTTGTGACCAATATCCCGTCAGGACAAACCGGAGGACGAAATCATGGCGAAGCGGGTGCTGCTGGCGGGCGGATATGGCGTGGTGGGGGCGCAAGTGGCGCGGCTTCTGCGGAAGCACCATCCGGACACCGAAATCCTGATCGGCGGGCGGCGCGAAAAGGAAGCGGCAAAACTCGCCGCCGAACTCGGAAAGGCGCGCGCCGCCGCGATCGACGTGACGAAGCCTTCGCCGCTGAGGGAAATCGACGGGATCGACGCCGTCGGCGTCTTCATCCATGAAAACGACGACCATTTGCTGAACGAAGCGGCGCGGCGCGGCATTCCCTATATGGACATCACGCGCGGGCTCGACGCGCAGCTGCGCGGGCTTGCGGCGGCGGCGCTCAACGCGCCTGCCGCGCCGATGCTTTTCACCTCGCACTGGATGGCGGGCGGACCGGCCGTCGTCGCAAAGCGGCTGGCGCAGGGTCTCGACAGCGTCGCCCGCGTCGACATGTCGATCCTTTATTACACCGGCGACAAGATGGGCCCCGATTCGGCGAGCGCGGGCGCCGGCATGTCGCAGGGCTTCACCGCGCGCGTCGGCGGCGCGTGGCGGAAAGTCGGGCCGCTGTCGGACGATCGCGCGGTGCGTTTTCCCTCGGGCGCGACGCGGCCCGTCTACCGGATGAACATGGGCGATGTGGTGACGCTGGCGCTGGCGAACGGCGCAAGCGAGGCCGGGGTGCGGCTCGGGCTCGACAAGGGAAATTCGCTTCTCGCCATGCGCCGCCTGATCCGGCTCGGACTGTGGGACCTGCTGATGAAGCTGCCGGGCATGAACGCGGTCGCGGCGACGAAACCGGGGCCCGGTGCGCCGCATGAAATCGTCATCGAGGTCGAGGGCGAAGCGGGCGGACGCAAGGCGGCGCGGCGCGCGACGATATTCGATCCCCAAGGCCAGTCGCATCTCACCGCCGCCGGCGCGCTTTACGGGCTCGAACGCGTGGCGGGACTTGGGCCGACGCCGCTCGGACCGGGCGCCGCATTGCCCGAGACGGGCTTCACGATGGAAGGCTTCGACCGCCTCGCCGCGCTCTACGACGCGGAGGGCATCCGGCTGGCGCTTGAAGGTGCTTAGGGGCGTAGGGTGAGTTGAGGCGGAGCGGTTTGCAGAGGGCCCCTTGTCTTGTTGAGAACAAAACATGTACATTCAGATTGACTTCGCTACCGATCTGGGTCATATAGAGGACACAATGTCCATTTTTGTCCCAGATGCGATTCGGGGGAGGCGCTTTTGGAAGATCATGCATTCCGGTCATTGCGCGAGTTGAACGGTCTTTCCGTCGACGAGGCCGCCGAGCTTCTGGACGTTCACCCGAAGACCGTTCGCCGCTGGGAAGCCGGCGAGACAGCGCCGCGCCGCGCCTTTGTCGAGGTGCTGACGCACCGGCTGGAAACCCGCAAGCCGCCGGAACCGACACATCCCGCCTTCACCTTTATCGACCTCTTCGCCGGAATCGGCGGTATGCGGAAGGGTTTCGAGGCGGCGGGCGGCAAATGCGTTTTCACCAGCGAGTGGGACGAATATGCGCAGCGGACCTACCGCGCCAACTTTCCCGACGACCACGAGATTGCCGGCGACATCACGCAGATCGATGCGGCCGATATTCCCGAACATGACGTGCTGGTGGCCGGCTTTCCCTGCCAGCCCTTCTCGATTGCCGGCGTCTCCAAACTCAATGCTCTGGGACGCCAGCACGGCTTCATGAACAAGACGCAGGGCACGCTGTTCTTCGATGTGCTGCGCATTCTCAAGCATCATCGCCCCGCCGCCTTCCTGCTCGAGAACGTCAAGAACCTCAAGAGCCACAACAAGGGCGATACATTCCGCACGATCTGCGGTGCGCTGGAGGACGATCTCGGCTACCAGATCAGCTACCGCGTCATCGACGCGAAAGGCTATGTGCCGCAGCATCGCGAACGGATTTTCATTGCAGGTTTCCGCGAGGACACCGGCTTCGACTTCAACCGGCTGGAATTTCGCGATCCTGCAAAAGGGCCACTGCTTGGCGACATCCTGCATTCGCCGGACGAGACGCCGGAAGCGCATTATTCGGTGCAGAAGAAGATCGGGCGGCTCGGCCCGCGCACATTTGTCGATGGCCGCTATACGCTGTCGGACAAGCTGTGGAACTATCTCGAAGCCTATGCCGCCAAGCACAAGGCAGCCGGCAACGGCTTCGGTTTCGGCCTCAACACGCCGAAGGACAAGGCGCGGACGCTCTCGGCCCGTTACTACAAGGACGGCAGCGAAATCCTGATTGCCCAGGCCGGCAAGAACCCGCGCCGCCTGACGCCGCGCGAATGCGCCCGCCTGATGGGCTTCGATCCCGACCGGGAAACACGCATAACCATCCCTGTCTCCGACACGCGCGCCTACAAGCAGTTCGGCAATGCCGTGGTGGTGCCGGTGGTCGCCGAGGTCGCCAACTATATGAAGCCGCATATCATGCGGATTCTCGATCCAGGCGAACTCTTCGAGAAGTCGCCCGCCGCGCTGCGCCGCCGGGCACAGCAATTGCAGCTCGAAGTTGGCTGACGTCGTTTCCCCGGCCGTCCGAAGCCGGATGATGTCCGGCATCCGGGGCAAGGACACGAAGCCCGAACTGCTGATCCGGCGCGGCCTCCATGCCCTCGGCTTTCGCTATCGTCTCCATGACAAGAGGCTGCCTGGCAAGCCGGACCTTGTGTTTTCGATGCATCGCGCCGTCATATTCGTGCACGGATGTTTCTGGCACGGACATGACTGCCATCTGTTCAAATGGCCCTCGACCCGCGAGGATTTCTGGCGGGAAAAAATCACGGCGAACCGAAAGAACGATGCGAAGCACCTTGCCGCGCTTCGTGCCAGGGGGTGGCGAGTGCTGGTTGTGTGGGAGTGTGCGCTTAAAGGCCGGACGAGACACAATCCGGAGAAACTCATATCATCCGTTGCGAAGTGGCTGAACACCGGTAAAGGGGCCCGCGAGATCAGGGGGATGAATTGAAAACCCAGAAAGATTTTGCTTTCGAGCAATCGGGTACAGACGCTGACCTCCTTGCGCGCGTGTTCGAGAAGTCGGATCAAGTCCTGGTCAAGAAGTTGTCGAACAACGACAGGGACTGGGCGCGCTTTTCGAACAAACATCAGGCAGGTGTTTATATTCCGCATGAACAGCGGGACGGCGGATTTTTTCCCGACCTCGCGGCGAAGCATCGGAGTGATGCAGCCGCCGATGAAATTCGCGAGGCGTATTTCTCTACAACCTGGCCGCAAGCCGACAACGAAGAAAAGCAGTCGAGGCTGGTCCACTACACCAGCAAGGGCCAAGAGACCCACATGACCCGGCTGCCAAAAGAGGTGTTCGCCGATTTGTTGCCCGCGTCATTTCTGATCATGGGTCGAGTCTCCTCAGGCACGGCATACAAGTATGAATGCCTGACGATAGACTCCGGCAACGACGAAGCTACTCTTGTTGCCGAATTGTTTGGCCTTGATGCCGGCTTTCTGGTGGGCGTATTCGAACCGGCCGAGAGGAAAGCCAAGGAACGCGACCGCATCCTGGATTTTGCAGAAAAGGTTATCGCAGCCTGGCAAAAAGGTGCCATAGCGGCATTTGCGGAAAGCAACGCCGCTATGCCATCGACCACTGAACTCGCAAAGCAGGCTCATGACGCTTTTCTGGCAAAGTACGGGCTTAGAAAAACGGACCCGTTCACGCTCGAAACGCCCGGCGACGCATTGCGGGAAATCAGCCGCAGCATTGAGTGGGACTTATTCCGTGACTACCAGCGCAGAGAGCGAGCGGTCGAAATAGTCCGGTTGATACTTGGCGACGCGCCGCGCCCGGTCACAGCGCCCGACATCATCCGGAAACTCATCGACGAACTTCCTGCTATTGACGCCCTGATGCTTTCTGCGAGCCAGCAACGCAAGTCCCGGGCTGGCTACTCCTACGAACATCACATCGAGGCAATGCTCTCCGGCGGAGACATTCCCTATGAGAAACAGGTTGTCATTGAAGCAAGGAAACGGCCCGACTTTATTCTTCCGTCGCTCGCCTTTATCGACAGCGGCGCAACCGACGCAAATACAGGACTTATCCTGAGCGCAAAGACAACTCTTCGGGAAAGATGGAAACAAGTCGAAAGGGAGATGGGAAAGCGCAGACTTTTCCTCACTACCGTCGATGAGAATATCGCGAGCAATGCAATCGAGGACATGGCCTCCTTCGGCGTTCACCTCGTCATCCCGGAAAGTCTCCGAGAATCAAAAGCGACAGAGTACAGGGACCACAAGAACGTCGTCAGCTTCAAGGAATTCTGCAGCGAATTCGTTCGGCCGTATCTTTCGGTTTGGTCAGCGCACGTATAGTACGTCCAGCAGATTTGCGCCGCTCACATCGAGTGTCGCGCGCGGTGCCAGGGTGACACTGTATTTGGAGCAGTGGCGGAAATTGAAACGCAATCCGCCGCCTCGTGGCCGGAACGGCCGGCGGCTCAGAGAATGTAGGCGTCGCCGGCGGCGCGGACGGTGATGTCGCCGAGGGACACGCCCCAGGGCTGATCGATTGCCGCGATCACGGCATCGGCGATGTAAGCGGGATCGAGGACGGCATAGGCGGTGCTGTCGGGATCGACGCGGCCGTCCTGCACCTGGCCTTCGAGGATCGCCGTCATCGAACCGATATAGGCGGCGGTGTTTTGGCCCAGAATGCCGACAACGGCTTCGGGGTTCACCACCGCACCGGCAAGGCCGGTGGCCGGCACGCCTGTCGGCTTGATAATCGTGACCTTGATCTTGCCGGCCGCTTCGACGCGGAGCGACTCGGAGAGAAAATTCACGGCGGATTTCGTGGCGCCGTAGACGGCCGCACCCACGACCGGAAAATTTCCGTAGATCGAGGAGATGTTGATCACATGGCCGCGGCCCTGGGCGATCATCGGGTCGTAAGCGGCGACAATGCCGTTCATCACGCCCTTGATGTTGATGTCGATACATTTGCTCCA
>JAHBYM010000071.1 GCA_019635975.1 Parvibaculum sp.
TGCGAGTCAGCAAACCAAGGAGCCTGTTCCTGACCAGTCAATCAAGGGACCTGAGGGTCCGCCAAACGCCCGCAAGGGCAAGTGCAGCAAAGCCTAGTGATACAAAGCAAGGCGGCGGCGCCAAGCGCCCCGCATCGAGGAAGACCCCGAAAGCCGCCGGGGCGGCGGGGGTCGAAACGGCCCAGCGCCTCCCGAACAAATCTTCCGCCGAACGATCCTCCGCCATGCTCGCGCTCGTGCTCGAAAGCCTGGACGAGGACAAGGCCGAAGATGTCGTTTCCATCGACCTTGCCGGAAAGACGCCCATCGCCGATCACATGGTGGTGGCGAGCGGCCGTTCGCAGCGCCATGTCGGCGCCGTGGCCGACCATCTCGTCCGCCGCCTGAAAGAGGCGGGCTTCGGAAACTCGCAGGTCGAGGGCATGAAACAGGGCGACTGGGTGCTCATCGACGGCGGCGACGTGCTGATCCACGTCTTCCGGCCGGAAGTGCGCGAGTTCTACAAGCTGGAGAAGATGTGGTCGGCCGACATTCCGGCGGACCAGCTGGCCGTCTGAGGCGACGCTCCCTCACGACTGCGCCGGCACTTCTCCCCGCGTCCGTGAATTGACCGGCGCCGGGCCGGACGGGGGAGCATATGCGCGTTCAGATCTGTGCCGTCGGCCGCTTGCGCGCCGGACCGGAAAAACAACTCATCGACGATTATCTGTCGCGCCTCGAAGCGGCCGGCCGCGCCATCGGCATCGCGAGCGCACCGCTTGTCGAGGTCGAGGAAAAGCGCCGGCTCGACGGGGCGGCCCTGAAGACGCGCGAGGGTGAACTCCTGCGCGCCGCCACCGCGAAAGGCGCAACCATCGTGGCGCTCGACGAACGCGGCCGCGCCGAACCGAGCGAGGCCTTCGCAAAACGTCTGGGCGACTGGCGCGACTCAGGCGCCGGCGACGTCGCCTTCCTGATCGGCGGCGCCGGCGGCCTCGCGCCCGAGATCCGCGAAAGCGCCGCGCATGTCATGGCCTTCGGTCCGGCGACATGGCCGCATATGCTGGCCCGCGCGATGCTCGCCGAACAGCTCTATCGTGCCGTAACGATACTCTCCGGCCACCCCTATCATCGCGCCTGAGCGGATGTTTCCGGCAAGTGGACACCCTGCGGCACATGCACTAATTTGACGTTCCGCGCGCCGAGGGCGCGGCGATTCGACGCTCGATGACGAGCGGATTTTCTGGATCATCATGGGTTCAATGACCGGCGCACGACCCCTTGTTCTGGCTCTGCTGGATGGCTGGGGCGTCCGGGCGGAACGCGAGGCGAATGCCATCGCGCTGGCCAGGACGCCGATCTACGACCGGCTGGCCGCAACCGCGCCGCGCGCGCTTCTGGGCGCGTCGGGCGAGGCAATCGGCATTGCGCCCGGCCGTGCTGCCTATCCGCAAGCCGCTTATGCGACGCTCGGCGCCGGCCGTCCCGTCGCGCAGACGGCGACCGCCATCGCCCGCCTGCTGCACGAAAAGGGTGCCGCGAGCCTTGCCGCGCATCCGGCGTTGCAGCGCCTTGTCGCCCGCGTCCGCCCGCTTGGCGGCGCCATTCACCTGATCGGCATGGTGACACCCTCCGGCATTGCCGGGCACCAGCACCATCTGGCGGTCCTGGCGGCGCTGTTGAGCCATGAAGGCGTCAGGGTCTGGGTCCATGCGGTGATGGACGGTCAGGACACGCGGCCGCAAAGCGGCATCGAGCATCTGGCCGAATTTCTCGACGACATCGCCGGCGCCGAAAATGCCGGTCTTGCAAGCATCATGGGCCGCGGCTACGGCTTCGACGACAACAGCGAACCGGCAGCGCTTGCCGAAGCATGGCGTGTGCTCGCCGAGGCGAATGGCCCGCGAACCGAATATCCGACCGCCTATCTCGACCAGTGCTACCGCAAGGGACTGAACGACGACCGCATACCACCCGCGCCGACATCCGGCTATCGCGGCATCAGGCAGGACGATGCGCTGCTGCTGGTGAACCTGCAGCCGAACGACGCGCTGGCCTTGATGGGCGCGCTTGTCGATCCGGCGGCGGCAGGACTTGCCCAGGCCGCGCCGGCGCTCAGCGGCGTTTGCTCGCTTGTCGGCCTCGACGCACCCACTGGCGACGCGGTCGAGGCGCTCTACGCGAGCACCACTTTCGGCGCAAGTTTCGGCGAAGCCCTGTCGCAGGGCGGCCGGGCGCAGCTTGTGCTGACCGAAACGGCGGCTGAGAGCAATCTCTGGAATTTCGCGCGCGGTGGTCACGCAGCGCTCTATCCTGGCGAAAGTGTGCTTGTCGCCGAAACGCCGGCGCGCATCGAAAAGCGGCCCGAACTTGCCTCCGCCGCGCTGACATCCGAAGTGCTTGCCGCATTGAAGGCCGGCGACCGCGATCTCATTACCGTCGAATTCGCCAATGCGGCGCTGCTCGGCCGCACCGGCAACATGCGCGCGACCGTCGCCGCCGTCGAAGCGGTCGACAAATGCCTTGGAAAGATCGCCGCACAAATCGAAAAGCGCGGCGGAACGCTGGTGCTTTGCGGCACCTACGGCAAGGCCGAGTTGATGATCGATCCGGAGACCGGCGGGCCCTGGCGTGCGACGACGACGTCGGATGTTCCCTTCGTGCTGGCCGGCGGGGAACGAGGTCTGACATTGACGAACGGTACGCTTGCCGATGTCGCGCCGACGCTGCTTCAGCTTCTGGGTCTGGAGGCGCCGCGCGAAATGACCGGACGTTCGCTTCTCGCCGCGGCCGAAGCGCCGAGCCGGATCAGTGCCTGACATCGCACGCAACCCCTCGAAAGCGCTGCTGCTGGCGGCGGCGCTGGCGGCGGGGTGGGTTCACGGCGCATATGCCGAAACGGCCGAGCCCGGCGAACTCGATGCCTTGCAGCGGCAGATCGAAACAAGCCTCGAAAAGCAGAAGGCGCTCGAAGCTCAATCGGAAGCCGCACGCCGCGAAGCCGACGAGATACGCAACGCGCTGATCGAATCGGCGGCGAACGTGCAGCGGCGCGAGGCGGATGTTTCGGCGTCGGAGGACCGCTTGCAGGGCCTGCGCGCCGCCGAGGCGGACGTCACCGTGCAGCTCGAACGCCGGCGCGCGGCGATGGCTGAACTTCTGGCGGCGCTGACAAGCCTCGACCGGCAGCCGCCGCCGGCGCTCGCCGTGCGCCCCGACGATGCGCTGGCATCGGCGCGAAGCGCGATGCTGCTGGGCGCCGCCGTGCCCGAACTCCAGGCCGAAGCCGCCGAATTGCGCTTGCGCCTCGACGAGCTGGCGCGCCTGCGCGGCGAAATCCTCGCCGAACGCGAGACGCTGGGCGAATCGAAAACCCTGCTCGAAAGCGAAAGGCTGTCGCTCGAAGCGCTGCTCGCGCGCAAGCTTGAGCAGCAGGCAAAGCTCAGTGCGGCTTTCGAGAGCGAACAGGCGCGCGCCGAGCGGCTGTCGCGGCAGGCGACCGATCTGACCGACCTGATTGCCCGGCTCGAAGCCGGCGCCGCCGCCCGCCTGCCGATGCACCGGCCCGACGAGCGCCCCGAAGACGAGCGCCCCGAACCGGCGCGGGAAGCGCCGCCGCCCGCATCCGCCGACACGGCGGAGACCCGCATGGCCGTGCTGAGGCCGCCGTCCGGGCCGCCCGCCATGCCCTCCTCGCGACTGTTTTCGGACGCCAGGGGGCTGATCCGCCCGCCGGCGGCCGGCCGGATCGTCCAGCGCTACGGCGCGCCCGACGGGCTGGGGGGTCAGACCCAGGGACTAACCATCGAGACCCGCGCGGATGCACACATTATTGCCCCTTTTGACGGTAGAATCTCCTACGCAGGGCCGTTTCGCCGCTATGGCCAACTCTTGATCATATCGGTCGGCGAGGGCTACCATGTGTTGTTGGCGGGCATGACGAGAATCGATGGCGCCGTGGGCCAGAGCGTTCTTGCCGGCGAACCTGTCGGCACGATGGGTTCATCGCCCTCCGGCGACGATCCGGCCGTGCGAAACGATAAAACGGGGCGGGACGGAATACCCGGCCGCGGGCCCGAGCTCTATATCGAAATCCGGAAAGACGGCAGCCCGATCGATCCCCGACCCTGGCTGACGATGAGTGACAAGAAGGCAAGTGGTTAAATGAAAAAGTCCGTCTTCGCCGGCTTCGCCGTCGGCATGTGTCTGTCCTTCGGAACCCTGATGGCGTTCCAGCCCGGGGGGCTGAACTCGGCGGCCTATGCCAACGACCAGAACACCTATCGCCAGTTGAACCTGTTCGGCGACGTCTTCGAACGCGTGCGCGCCGACTATGTCGAGCCGACGGACGATTCGAAGCTGGTCGAGAACGCCATCAACGGCATGCTGACCTCGCTCGACCCGCATTCGAGCTACATGACGCCGAAGACCTTCCGCGACATGCAGGTGCAGACGCGCGGCGAATTCGGCGGCCTCGGCATCGAGGTGACGATGGAGAACGGTGTCGTCAAGGTTGTGACGCCGATCGACGACACGCCGGCCAGCCGCGCCGGCATGCGCCCCAACGACTACATCACCCATATCGACGGCACACCGATCCTCGGCATGACGTTGAGCGACGCGGTCGACAAGATGCGCGGACCGTCGAACTCGGCGGTGACGCTGACCGTGATCCGCAAGGGTGTCGACGAACCTTTCGAGGTGAAGCTGACGCGCGCCATCATCACCATCAAATCGGTGCGCTACAATCGCGAGGGCGACATCGGCTACATCCGCATCACATCTTTCAACGAGCAGACCTCCGACCTGCTGAACAAGGCGATCTCCGATCTTGCAAAACAGATCGGCAATGCGCGCCTGAAGGGCTACATCATCGACATGCGCAACAATCCGGGCGGCCTGCTCGACCAGGCGATCTCGGTCAGCGACGACTTCATCGACGGCGGTGAAATCGTTTCGACGCGCGGCCGCCACGCCGAGGACACGCAACGCTACAATGCGCGCTCCGGCGACATCACGCGCGGCAAGCCGATCATCGTCCTCGTCAATGGCGGCTCGGCCAGCGCTTCGGAAATCGTTGCCGGCGCGCTGCAGGACCACCGCCGCGCAACGGTTCTCGGCACGCGCTCCTTCGGCAAGGGCTCGGTGCAGACGATCATTCCGCTCGGTTCCGACGGCGCACTGCGCCTGACGACGGCGCGCTACTACACGCCCGCCGGCCGCTCGATCCAGGCCAAGGGCATCGAACCCGACATCATCGTTACACAGACGGATCCCGACGAGAAATCCGGCGGCAAGCAGGCGGGCACCATCGGCGAAGCGGCGCTGCCCGGCCATCTCGCAAACGAGGAAGGCGACGAGCAGAGCGGCTCCGACAGCTTCGTGCCCAAGGACAAGGCCGAGGACCGGCAACTTCTCTACGCCATCGACCTGATGAACGGCGTTCGCAAGGATGCCGCCTTTATCGGCGGGACCACTTCGAGCGCCATGGCGAACTGAGGGGCCGGCCGAGCGAGCCGGTTGAGTTGAGACGTCCCGTCGCGGCCGGAGACGAATTGCAGACATGGGTGCGAAGATAGCGGCGAAAGGCGTTGGCCCGATCGGGGACGGGCAAGCGCAGGAGGAAGGTCGGCGCCGCTTCGGCGCGCTGTCCGTCGCCGCGCTCCTTGTTGCGCTCGTCTATGGCGGCACGCTCGCCTGGCTGCTTCTTTCCGACAACCGGCTCGCCGGCGAACCCGTCATACATCTCGTGCTGGCGGAGGAAGACCCCGCCGAAGACGAAACGCCGCTCGTGACGCCTGGGCCGGACGGCGCGGATATCGCAGATGCAACGCCGGACCGGCCGGACGCAGAAGAACCGAGCGCCGACGAACAAGCTTTGCTCGACGCGGCGCGGCGGATCGGCGAAGGCGACGAAATCGCACCCGAGGATGTTGCCGCGCAGGTACGCATCGTCGGCGCCGAAAGCGTTTCGGGCGAGGAAGAAGCGGCGCCGGACGCGACGCCCGCGATACGCGCGCTGCCGCCCGTGCCCGACCCGGCGCTTGTCGAGAAGACGCCGCAAGGCCTGCTACCTCAGATCGCAGCCGACGGCCGCACACCGCGCGACGTCTATGCGCGGCCCGTGCCGCCCGGCACGCCGGTGATGCGCCGTATCGCGCTGGTCGTCAGTGGCATGGGCATCAGCGAAAGCGCGACCGCGCATGCGATCGAAAAGCTGCCGCCGGAGGTGACGCTCTCCTTTGCACCCTACGGGCCCGGCCTGCAGGAGTGGATCGCAAAGGCGCGCGCGGCGGGCCATGAAGTGCTGCTCGAATTGCCGATGGAGCCGTTCGGCTATCCGCAGAACGACCCCGGTCCTTACACATTGCTGACATCGCTTTCGGCGGAAGAAAATCTCTCGCGCCTCGAATGGCTGATGAGCCGCTTCACCGGTTATGCCGGCGTGATGAACTATCAGGGCGCGCGTTTCACGACATCGGCATCGGCCGTCGAAGCGGTGATGGCCGCCTTGCAGAAGCGTGGCCTCCTCTATGTCGACAACGGCGCCTCGGCACGCAGCCTCGCGCCGCAACTGGCGCGCGACGCCGGCATGCCGGCGGTGCAGGCAACCCGCATCATCGACCCGGTGCAGAACCCGCAAGTGATCGCGACATCGCTCGAAGTGCTGGAAGAGACGGCCGCGAGCGCGGCGGTCGCCATCGGCGTCGCATCGGGCTTTCCGGTGACGGTGGACGCGCTGGCGGCATGGGCCGCGACGCTTGGTGAAAAGAATTTCGTGCTGGTGCCCGTAAGCGCCACGGCGCAGAAGTAAAACGGAACAGCGAAGGAATGCGGCCATGACACGCCAGAGCGAGCCGGCAAAGGCGGTCGATCCCGAAACGCTGCCCTATCGTCCCTGCGTCGGCATCATGCTGATCAATCGCGACGGCCTTGTATGGGTCGGAAACCGGATGATGGCCGACGGTGGCGCGCATGAACTGACGGGCGCCGCGCTGACCTGGCAGATGCCGCAAGGCGGTATCGACGAGGGCGAGGCCCCGCGCGACGCGGCGCTGCGCGAACTGAAGGAAGAGACGGGTACGGACAAGGCACGCACCATCGGCGAGACGAAAGACTGGCTGACCTACGACCTGCCGCCGCATCTTGTCGGCATCGCGCTGAGGGGAAAATATCGCGGGCAAAAGCAGAAATGGTTCGCGATGCGATTTCTGGGCGAGGACGGCGATATCGACATCGCCGCCGACGACCACCAGGAATTCAGCGAATGGGCATGGGTGCCGCTCGACGAACTGCTGGGACTGGTCGTGCCCTTCAAACGTTCCGTCTACGAACAATTGGTGACCGAATTCAGGCCGCTGGCGGTGCCTGGAACCTGAGGTTTCTTCCCGTAACAGGGCCTTCTGTCATCGTACTGTCAAAAATCTGTCACAAACACATACGGAGCGGGGATAACTCGATCAGAAATGCGACTTATCCCCGCCCCGAAAATAATTTATCCCCGGTTTGACGAAACTCAGACCGCAACCCCGGACAACCGCCAGTTGCGGAAGCGCCAGTAGCGCCAGGCGAGCGCCGAGACGGCGCGCATCGGCATCCCTTGAGGCTTGAGGCCGGCGGCCTTGGCAACCATCGAGATCAGCCGCTCGACATGCTGGCGGCGGTAGAGGCCAAGCGCGCGCTTCTCATAGGCCCTGGCGAAGAGTTCGCGCTCGTAAGGCACGCTGCCGTCGGCGGGCGTGTTGGCGGCGTAGTAGGCGCAGGCCAGTTCGTCGTCGTCGGCCTCCGAAATGCGGCCGAGTGCCACGCGGATGCGCGCGAAGACCGAAGGCGGTTCCTCGCCGAGATCGTTGAAGCGGTCGTAGAAGAGTTTGTAATGGCGAAACTCGTCGGCGGCGATGTTGGCCGCAATCTGTTTCAGCACCGGCTCGTCGGTCGCATCCTTGATGGCGGTGTAATAGGACGAAGTGCCGCTCTCGACGACGCAACGCGCGATCAGCTCGCCGCCCCTGCTGCCGCGCACCGACTGGATGGCATCGAGCGGGATCGAATAGCCTTCGCGGAAGCGCTTGAAGGCTTCATCGAAACTGAAATCGGGATCGGCAAGCTCGGCCCAGCGGGCCAGCGCCTGACCGTGCTGAACTTCCTCGGCGCCCCATTTGTGGATCGTTTCCTTGATATCGGGGCGGTCGGAAAAGACGTTGCAGAGATAGGTCACATAATCGGGCGCATTGAACTCCACCATCGCCGCCGCCTTGACGGCGCGCAGGATTTCGGGATCGACCTTTGCGGGGTCGAAGTCCTGCCAGGCGATGTCGTCGAGCGTCCAGTGACGGGTCATGCGTTCCTCCGCCTGCGGGGCGCGTTCAGAGGTCCCCGCAGCCAGCCTTTGTGACACGAAAACTATATATTCGGGAATATGGCGCGGTGAAGGCCCGCGAGGCCGATTGCCGCATGGGCGGAAAATGCGGGGATTCAGCGGGATTAAAACTCTTCAACGAAATCGCTCTCTTGTCCTCCACTCTACTTGCTCGCCCCCGGGGAACAATCGGCGGCAAGAGAAATCTTGGAGAAGAGCATTTTACACTGCCCCACATCTCTTGCTTTCGGGCAAGCGCGGGAAGCTACACTAAAATTACTAGAGACGTCGACCTAGCGGGAAACGATTGAAACCCGTTACTCATCGCCAGAGTTTTCAATTTCCTCGGGGGCTTTTGGATACCACTCGTCATAAGTTTTAATGATCGCCTCATAGCCGACCGTATCTATAGCTTTAGAAGGAAATATTACTTCAACCACTTTTCTGAACATCAGTCCAAGATGGGCTTTAGCAATACTTTCAATGTAAAGCCCTTGTTCTATCCCGACAGCGACTGAATCGAGATAGTTCAGCATGATTATTAAATCGTGCTGCTTAACCGCAGTATTTGTATAATTTTTTCCTTCGTCGGATGCCTCCCAAATGCGTCTCGATACGTCTACTATTGTGGGATCAGATTCACTTTGGCTGCATATTTTAAGAGTCTCTAGCTGACGGAGGCGAAGATCGCTTTCTTCAGCCATCTTTCTAGATTCTCTAATTTGATCACTGAGAGCCTTTAGCTGCCTTACTACAATTGGAATCTGAACCCACGCGGCAGCGGCTAAAGCAAAAGTACCAACGGCTAGCGCAACCGTCCCCCATCCGATCAAAATGTCGGTCGTAAAAATACTGGTCGCTGAGAGTTCAACCGTTGAAGGAGTCGATGAGAGTTCAACCGTTGACGGAGTCGATGAGAGTTCAACCGTTGACGGAGGTGTCGTTGAGAGCTCGGTCATCGACGAATCGACCGTCACACACATTAAATAGTCGACTTGCCGCGATACATTGGCAACTCCTTCCGAATTAAGTCGTTGGCTGATACGAAAGGCGCTAATAAAATAATAGACAATAAATACCTGAAGCTCAATTTCAGACTGATATCCTAGCCTCACGACATCCTTAATTTAGAATCTCATAGGGCGGCGCACACGGCGCGCCATGCCCCGGACATGCTGCGACAACGCCCTTTGAGAACGAGGTGGTCGCCCTCAGAGCACCTGGCGGAGCTGTTTCAGATGGTCGAGCTTTTCCTGCGCGGCCTGACGCTTGGCGTCGGTCCTGGCGTCGCCGACATCCTCCTGCGCATTGGAGATTTCGCGGTCGAGCGCCGCCGCGTCGAGCTCGGCGAGCGGCACCGAATATTCGGCAAGCACGGTGAGGCCCTTGGGCGTTACCTCGGCGAAACCGCCGCGCACGAAGATCCGTTCCTGCGGCTTGCCGGCCGCGTCGACATTGACGATGCCGGGACGCAGCGTCGACATGACGGGCGCGTGGCCCGCCATGATGCCCATGTCGCCCTCGGCGCCGGGAACGACGACCATGTCGACCTCGCCCGAAAAGAGCAGGCGCTCGGGCGAGACGAGATCGAACTGAAGCTTCTCAGCCATCGGACTTTACCTCGCGGGCAGCGCTTACGCCGCTTCCTTGGCCAGACGCTCGGCCTTGGCAACCGCATCCTCAATCGTGCCGACCATGTAGAAGGCCGCTTCCGGCAGGTGATCGTAGTCGCCGTTGCACAGACCCTTGAAGCCCTTGATCGTGTCCTTGATGTCGACAAGAACGCCCGGCGTGCCGGTGAAGACTTCGGCGACAAAGAAGGGCTGCGACAGGAAACGCTCGATCTTGCGGGCGCGGGCGACGACGAGCTTGTCTTCTTCCGAAAGCTCGTCCATGCCGAGAATGGCGATGATGTCCTGCAGCGACTTGTAGCGTTGCAGGATTTCCTGCACCTGACGCGCGGTGTCGTAATGCTCCTGACCGACAACGCGCGGCTCGAGAATGCGGCTGGTCGAGTCGAGCGGGTCCACGGCCGGATAGATGCCCTTTTCCGAGATCGCGCGGTTCAAGACCGTCGTCGCGTCCAGGTGAGCGAACGAGGTCGCAGGCGCCGGGTCGGTCAAGTCGTCGGCGGGCACGTAAATGGCCTGCACGGACGTGATCGAGCCCTTGGTCGTCGTGGTGATGCGTTCCTGCAGTGTGCCCATGTCGGTGGCGAGCGTCGGCTGATAGCCCACGGCGCTCGGGATGCGGCCGAGAAGCGCCGACACTTCCGAACCCGCTTGCGTGAAGCGGAAGATGTTGTCTACGAAGAACAGCACGTCCTGGCCCTTGTCGCGGAAATGCTCGGCAACGGTCAGGCCGGTCAGCGCAACGCGCGCACGCGCCCCGGGCGGTTCGTTCATCTGACCGAACACCAGCGCGCATTTGGAGCCCGTGGTGTCGCCGTTGTTTTCCGACGGATCCTTGTTGACACCCGACTCGATCATTTCGTGATAGAGGTCGTTGCCTTCGCGCGTGCGCTCGCCGACGCCGGCAAACACCGAATAACCGCCATGCGCTTTCGCGATGTTGTTGATCAGTTCCTGAATGAGAACGGTCTTGCCGACGCCGGCTCCGCCGAACAAGCCGATCTTGCCGCCGCGCGCATAAGGCGCGAGCAGGTCGACGACCTTGATGCCGGTGACGAGCATCTGCGCTTCCGTCGACTGCTCGACGAAGGAAGGTGCGTCCTGGTGGATTTCGCGGCGCGCTTCGTGCTTCACGGGGCCCGCTTCGTCCACCGGCTCGCCGATGACGTTGATAATGCGCCCCAGCGTTCCGTCGCCGACCGGCACCGAAATCGCGGCACCCGTGTCGCGGACTTCCTGGCCGCGGACAAGACCTTCGGTCGTGTCCATGGCGATGGTGCGCACCGCGTTTTCACCGAGATGCTGCGCGACTTCGAGGATGAGGCGGTTGCCGCCATTGTCCGTCTCGAGCGCGTTCAGAATGGCCGGCAGATTGTCGGTGAACTCAACGTCCACGACGGCGCCGATGACTTGGGCGATTTTTCCGACTGCGTTGCTCATGCGAGCTCCTTCATTCTTTCCGTCTCGGAATTGCTCTAGAGCGCCTCGGCGCCCGAGATAATTTCAATCAGTTCCTTGGTGATCATCGCCTGCCGCGAACGGTTATAGGTGATGTTCAGCTTCTTGATCATGTCGCCGGCGTTGCGCGTGGCGCTGTCCATCGCCGACATCTTGGCGCCGAATTCGCCCGCCACGTTCTCGAGCAGCGCCCTGAAAATCTGCACCGACAGATTGCGCGGCAGCAGGTCTTTCAGGATTTCGGTTTCGTCGGGCTCGTATTCATAGACCGCGCCGCCGAGATCGACGCCGCCCTCGGCGCCTTCCGGCAGGCTCGCCGGGATCAGTTGCTGGGCGGTCGGGATCTGGCTGACGACATTGACGAACTTCGAATAGAACAGCGTCGCCACATCGAATTCGCCGGCTTCGAAAAGTTCGAGCACGGCGCGCGAAATATCTTCGGCCTGCTGGAAGCCGATCTGGCGGATGCCGGTGAACTCATAGGACTTGACGATCTTGTCGCCATAGTCGCGGCGCAGCGCATCGCGGCCCTTGCGGCCGACGGTGACGATCTTCACCGTCTTGCCCTCGCCGATCAGCTTGCGGATATGCGTGCGGGCAAGCCGCGCAATCGACGAGTTGAAACCGCCGCACAGCCCGCGATCGGCGGTGGCGACGACCACGAGATGCACATTGTCCTTGCCGGTGCCGGCGAGCAGCGCCGGCGCGTCGGGCCGTCCCGCCATGCCGGTCGACAGATTGGCCAGCACACGGTCCATGCGCTCCGCATAGGGACGCGCGGCCTCCGCCGCTTCCTGCGCGCGGCGCAGCTTCGCGGCGGCGACCATCTGCATCGCCTTGGTGATCTTCTGCGTCGCCTTGACGCTGGCGATGCGGTTTCTGAGGTCTTTTAGCGAAGCCATTCGCCCAACAGTCTCCGGTCAGCTACCCGCGCGGGCGTCAGTTAAGCAAACGTCTTGGCGAAGGCGTCGATCGCCGACTTGAGCTTGGCGCGCAAGTCGTCCGACAGGGCCTTCTCCTTGCGGATGCCTTCCAGCACGGCCTTGCCCTCGGTGCGCATGTAGGCGAGCAGAGCCTGCTCGAACTTGCCCACCTGCGGCACCGTCAGCTTGTCGAGATAGCCGTTGACGCCGGCGTAGATCACGACGACCTGCTCTTCCATCTTGAGCGGCGAGAACTGCGCCTGCTTGAGAAGCTCGGTCAGGCGCGCGCCGCGGTTGAGCAGGCGCTGGGTCGCGGCGTCGAGGTCGGAGCCGAACTGCGCGAAGGCCGCCATTTCGCGATACTGCGCGAGCTCGCCCTTGATCTTGCCGGCGACCTTCTTCATCGCCTTGGTCTGCGCCGAGGAACCGACGCGCGACACCGACAGGCCGACGTTCACTGCCGGGCGGATGCCCTGGTAGAACAGGTCGGTCTCC
>JAHBYM010000072.1 GCA_019635975.1 Parvibaculum sp.
GAATGTCGGCCTCCCCGTCACCATCGTCGAGACGAAGCAGGAAGCGCTCGATCGTGGGCTAGCGACCATCCGCAAGAACTACGAGAACTCGGCGAAGAAGGGCCGCTTTTCGATGGAGGAAGTCGAGAAGCGCATGGGCCTGCTGACAGGCTCGCTTGACATGAACGCGCTGGCCGACAGCGACCTCGTGATCGAGGCCGTGTTCGAAAACATGGACATCAAGAAGGAAGTGTTTTCGAAGCTCGACAAGATCGTCAAGCAGGGCGCCATTCTCGCGACCAACACCTCGGCGCTCAATATCGACGAGATCGCGACCGCCGTGAAGCGGCCGGAAGCGGTGATCGGCCTCCACTTCTTCTCGCCGGCGAACGTGATGCGGCTCCTTGAAGTCGTGCGCGCCGACAAGACCTCGAAGCCCGTCATCGCGACGTCGATGCAGATGGCCAAGAAGATCGGCAAGATTGCCGCGCTTGTCGGCGTCTGCCCCGGCTTCGTCGGCAACCGCATTCTCGCCCAGCGCCAGCGCGAGGCGCAGAAGCTGATCCTCGAAGGCGCGATGCCCTGGGATGTCGACCGCGTGCTCTACGATTTCGGTCTGCCGATGGGCCCCTTCGCCATGTCGGACCTCGCCGGCCTCGATATCGGCTGGTCGAAAGAGAAATCGAAAGGCGAGACGATCCGCGACAAGCTCTGCGAGATGGATCGCCGCGGCCAGAAGACGGGTGCGGGCTTCTACGATTACGACGAGAACCGCAACGCGAAACCCTCGCCGGTCGTCGAGAAGATCATCCTCGATCACGCCGCCAGCAAGGGCATCAACCGCCGCAAGATTTCGGACGATGAAATCCTCGAACGATGCATCTATCCGATGATCAACGAAGGCGCGAAGATCCTCGAAGAGGGCAAGGCGATCCGTTCCTCCGACATCGACATCGTGTGGATCAACGGCTACGGCTTCCCGGTCTATCGCGGCGGCCCGATGTTCTATGGCGACACGGTGGGCGCCGACAAGGTGCTGGCCAAGATGAAGGAATTCCAGGCGCAGATGGGCGACGACTTCAAGCCCGCCGCGCTTCTGGAAAAGATCGTCGCGGAAGGCAAGAAGTTCTCGGACTTCTGATCGAATGAAGAACGGGGCGGCCCGCAAGGACCGCCCCGAACTCTTTCCGGCGGGGAGAATTTTCATGAGCGACAACGAAAAAACCATCCGCGATTTCGTCGACGCATGGCCGCGTCTCGACGTGGCTGAGATCGTCGGCTATTTCACCGAGGACGGCGTCTATCACAACATGATGCTGGAGCCGGTGAAGGGGCGCGAGGCGCTGACGGGCTTTATCGGCGCCTTCGTCGCCAACTGGTCCGACACGAAATGGGAAATCCTCAATCTCGTCTCGCGCGGCGACACGGTGATTGCCGAACGCGTCGACCGCATGAAGGTCGGCGGCAAGCCGGTCGCGCTCCCCTGTTGCGGCGTCTTCGAAATGGAAAACGGCAAGATCAAGGTCTGGCGCGACTATTTCGATCTCGGCACTTTCACCAAGGCCGCGAGCTGACCACCGCCTAAAAGTCCCAGCCGGGGCCCGGAATGGCGCGGTAGGCCTGCGTCAGCGCATCCGACCATGAGCGGCGCAGATCGGCGAAATAGGGGTCATCGTCCTTGATGCGCCGTTGCAGCGCGACCTTCAGCGCCTTGCGGCGATAGACCATCAGGTCGATCGGCATGCCGACCGACAGGTTGGAGCGCATGGTCGAATCCATCGAGATCAGCGCCAGCTTCAACCCGTCGCCAAGATCGGTGTCGTAACTCAGCGCCCGGTCGATGATCGGCTTTCCATATTTGTGTTCGCCGATCTGGAGATAGGGTGTGTCTTCCGTGGCCTCGATATAGTTGCCGGCCGAATAGATCTGGAACAGCCGCAGCTCGCCATTGCCGACCTGCCCACCGAGCAGGATCGAGACGTTGAAATCGCCGGCCTGTGCCTCGAGCGACGGCCCGTCGGTGCGGTAGACATCGCGCACCGCCTGCCCCATCAACTGCGCGGCGCGCACCATGGTCGGAACGGTATGCAGTGTTTCCAGCTCCTCGCCATCACCGAGCCTGACCCCCTGCTCGACCGCCCGGTTGACTGCCGCCTGGCTGACCGCGAGATTGCCGGCCGTCATCAGCCCGATCACGCGGTCGCCCGGATGCTCGATGACGCTCAGTTTTCGGAAAGTGGAAATATTGTCGACGCCCGCATTGGTGCGGGTGTCCGCCAGCATCACAAGGCCGCCTTCAAGCCGAAGCGCGACGCAATAGGTCATCGAAGTCTCCCGATCTCATCCGTTTCTTGTCGTCAGGGCCGGCGCTATTGCTGCGCCGCTCCGTCGTCCACCTTGAGGCGCACCTCAAGTGTTTCCTCGCCGCCGCCGCGCCGGCGCCCCCGGACGGGCGAGGCCTCCAGATAATCGAGACCGCAGGCGACCCGCACATGAGCTTCTGTCGGGCAGATACGGTTGGCGACGTCGAAGCCGACCCAGCCGAGGCCATCAATACAGGCTTCCGCCCAGGCATGGCTAGCCTCATATTCGGTATCGCCCTCGAACCAGAGATAGCCGCTGACATAGCGCGCCGGCAGGCCGAGATGGCGGGCGGCCGAAAGAAAGACATGGGTGTGGTCCTGGCAGACGCCATAGCCGTGGGCCAGCGCCTCGGCCGCGGTCGTCGCGGCATGGGTTTCGCCGATCCGGTAGTCGATGGCATCGCGCACCGCATCCATCAGGCGGTGGGCCAGATCGAGAGGCGTGCCGTCCGATGCGGCTTGCGCGGCGGTGGCCAGCGCGCGGATCGCCGCATCGGGCGCCGTCAGCTCGGTTTGACGCAGGAAGAAAAGCGGCGGCAGCGGCTCCGACGTGCCGGCAACGACGCCACCGGCATCCAACGTCTCGACCTCGCCCTCGACGCTGATCGTCAGCGCCTCGTGCAACCGGTCGAGATAGAGCATCTGCAGGACATTTCCATAGGCGTCGCGGCTTTCGCGAACCCGGCCGGCCGGCATGGCGGTCACGCGCCAGGAGAGGACTTTCTGTCCGGCATAGCCCAGCGGAACGAGCCGGAGCGCCTGCACCGAATAGTTGGCGGGCCCTTCGTAGCGATAGGTCGTTTCCTGACGGATCAGAATTCGCATTTAGTTATCATATCACATCAGGTAGCCGCGGCTGATCTCGACACCGAGCCGGTCGTTCTGCGCGATGTGTTCGGTCAGGAACTCATGCAGGCCCTGCCGGAATACATCCTCGATCTTGCCGAAGCGCAGGCGCGAATGGACCTGACCCGCCATGCGATGCGCCTCGTTGCGCTGGCCATATTCTTCGCCGAGCTTGTCGAGGCAATCTTTCATTTCGGCCGCGCAGCTGATCAGCGAACGCGGCATTTCCTCGCGCATGATCAGAAACTCGGCGATCAGCCAGGGCTTCAGGCCTTCCTTGTAGACCGCATGATAGCTGCGATAGCCGGAAACCGCGCGAAGGATTGCCGCCCATTGATAGTAGTCGATTCCGCCGCCGACCTCGGCATGTTCGGGCAGCAGCAAATGATACTTGACGTCGAGGATGCGCGCCGTGTTGTCGCTGCGCTCGATGAAGGTGCCGAGCCGGGTAAAGTAATAGCTGTCACGGCGGAGCATGGTGGCGACGGTGCCGCCGTGAAACAGCAGCGACCGGTCTTTTACCCAATCGAGGAAACGGTGAAGCCCGCTGCCGCGCACCCGCGCCTCGTTCCACCCCGGCAATTCGAGCCACGCCGCGTTGAGGCTTTCCCATTGCTCCGTGGTGAGCGCGGTGCGAACGGCCCGCGCATTGCGCCGCGCCGTTTCGATGCAACAACGGATGCTTGACGGGTTGTCAGGGTCGAACGCGAGATAGGAAATGACGTTCTCGGGCGTCGCCTCTTCGTGCTTTTCGTAAAAACCCTCCTCACAGCCCGACACGACCACTGTCGAATGCCATTCGCTGCCATCGGCATCGACGGTCGAAGGCATCAGCGACAGGCGATCCGTGACCCGCAGAATGCGCGCCAGGTTCTCGGCGCGTTCCATATAGCGTGCCAGCCAGAACAGATTGTCGGCGGTGCGGCTCAACATGGGTTCATCCCTTCAGCACCCATGTATCCTTAGTCCCGCCGCCCTGGCTCGAATTGACGACGAGCGACCCTTCGCGCATCGCCACGCGCGTCAAACCGCCAGGCACAACTCGCATGTCGGCGCCCGAAAGAACGAAGGGCCGCAGATCGACATGCCGTGGCGCGACACCCTCGTCGACGAAGGTTGGACAGGTCGAGAGCGCCAGTGTCGGCTGCGCAATATATTTTTCGGGCATCGCCGCGAACCGCAATGCGAACTCGCCGATCTCTTCTTTTGTTGCCTTGGGGCCGACCAGCATGCCGTAGCCGCCCGAGCCGTGAACTTCCTTCACGACAAGTTCATGCAGATGTTCGCGCACATAGGCGGCCTCGCCCGGTTCGCTGCAACGCCAGGTCGGGACATTCTTGAGGATCGGTTTCTCGCCAAGATAGAACTCGATCATCTTCGGCACATAGGTGTAGATCGCCTTGTCGTCGGCGATGCCGGCGCCGACTGCGTTGGTAAGATTGACGTTGCCGGCGCGATAGGCACTCATCAACCCCGCGACACCGAGCGCCGAATCCGGCCGGAATGTCAGCGGATCGAGAAAATCATCGTCGACCCGGCGATAGATGACATCGACACGCTTCGGTCCTTGCGTGGTGCGCATGTAGACGACGTCATCCATCACATAGAGATCGGGGCCCTCGACAAGTTCCACGCCCATCTGGTCGGCCAGGAACGAATGCTCGTAATAGGCGCTGTTGTAGATGCCGGGTGTCATCACCGCGACGGTCGGCTCGCCGATGCAATTGCGCGGCGCGACCGACGAAAGCGTCTTCAGAAGATCGTCGCAATAGTGGTCGACCGGCGCAACGTTGTGGCGCGCGAACAAATCAGGGAAAAGCCGCATGGTGATTTCGCGGTTCTCCAGCATGTAGGAGACGCCGGAAGGCGTCCGGCAATTATCCTCCAGCACGTAGAACTCTTCCGGCCCGACGCGAACCATGTCGATACCGGCGATGTTGGTGTAGACATTGTGCGGAACGGCGACGCCCTGCATTTGCGCACGCCAGGTTTCGTTGAGCAGGACCTGATCGCGTGGCACAACGCTCGCATTCAGGATTTCTTGCGCGCCATAGACGTCGGCGATGAATGCGTTGAGGGCCTTGACGCGCTGCAGGAGACCGCTCGAAATCTGCCGCCATTCGGCGGCTTCCAGGATGCGCGGAATGATGTCGAAAGGAATGATCCGCTCCGGATCGCCACCTTCGCCGTAGACCGCGAAGGTAATGCCGATACGGCGAAAGAAGGTCTCGGCCTCGTCGCGCCGGAGGGTCAATATCTCGGTCGGCGTCTCGTCGAGCCAGGCTTGCAGCGTCCGATAGGCTTGCCGGACCTCCGCGCCCCGGGATCCCATTTCGTCAAAGAAGGCCGACGCCATATTGCTCCTGTCGATTGCGGCGAATTTTTTCGCCTGTTGACCCTACAGGGAGAGCAAGAGTGATGCCATTCCCGGAAATGTGGCGTTTGCGGCATTGACCCACAAAAACAGGCAGCCTCCGTCGAAAAAACAGGCAGTCTGCCCAAATGATCTTCAGCGGCCGCGCAGTTTTTCGAGCAATTCGGGTGTCGGGTAGCCATCGGCCGGCATCCCTACCGTGACCTGATAGGCGCGGATCGCCTTGCGCGTGTTGAAGCCGATGATACCGTCGACGCCGCCCGTGTCGTAGCCGCGCTCGGTCAGCAGCCGTTGCAGGTCGTGACGCTCGCTACGCCCCAGCGGCCGGTCGCCGCGCGGCCAGGACGCCGCGATCTCGCCGCGGCCTTTGTAGCGATCGGCCAGCAGATGAACGGCCAGCGCATAGGATGTTGAGGCGTTGTAGGCGAGGACGGTACGGAAATTGTGCATGACAAGGAAGGCCGGCCCCCGATGACCCGAGGGCAGGAAGATCGAGGAGCTTTCGTCGGCCTCGCCGCCCGGGAAGGGTCGCCCGTCGATGCGCGCGACGCCGGCCTTGACCCACTCCCCTTGCGTTTTCGAAACCAACATGTCGGCTTCGCCAAACTCGAATCCCTGCGGCAGCTTGACCTCGTAGCCCCAGATGCCGCCGCGCCGCCAGCCTGAATTCTGCAGGTAGTGGCCGGCAGACGCCAGAGCGTCGGCATGAGAGTTCCAGATGTCGCGCTTGCCGTTGCCGTCGAAATCGACCGCATGGGCATTGTAAGTGGTCGGAATGAATTGCGTCTGCCCCATCGCGCCCGCCCATGATCCGAGCATGCGCTCTGGCTCGATGTCACCCCGCTGCAGTATCTGCAGGGCCGCGATGAGTTGCGTGCGGCCATAGTCCTGGCGGCGGCCCTTGTATCCCAGCGTCGCGAGCGAGCGGACGACCGACATCGTGCCCTGGAAGCTGCCATAGTTCGATTCAAGACCCCAGATCGCCACCAGCACATGACGCTCGACGCCATAGGCCTCCTCGATACGGTCGAGCAGCGCCTTGTTTTCGGCCAGCAATGCCTTGCCTCGCGCAACGCGCGTATCCGAAAGCGCACTTTCGAGATATTCCCAGACCGGCCGCGTGAACTCGGGTTGGCTCTCATTCGCTTCGACGACGCGCGGATCGGGCCGGATGCCACGCATCGAACGGTCGAAGGTCTGCGGCGCAACACCGGCCTTCAGCGCCGCTTCGCGGAAGCCGGTCAACCAGCCTGCGAATTCGGCATCGTCGGCAAGCGCGGCGGCGCTGCCGGGCGGGGGCAGCGGTACCCCGGGCGGCACATTGGCGGCGCAGCCCGTTACCGATAAGCCGACCAGCGCAACAGCGGTAACGGCCGACCGCAAGGAAAGCCGGGCCCGCGAGCGGAAACCCGGAAGGATAGAAGCTGGCATCGCGCACTCCAACGCATGTCGATCAGCAGACGCTATCACGGCCCGGCGGAAAATCGAGAGACCGCAACGCCACCGACGGCAAGCATCGGCGCCCCAAGCACGAAATCCCTACCGGTGAAATAAGGCGAGATGTCGACCGGCGCCGGCCCATAGTTAAAGACGAAGCGCCACGGCCCACGCCGCCGTGTCCTGAGACCGCCCGGCAGGGCGCAGACCGAAAGCCCCGCCTCGCGCGCCAGCCGCTCGACTATCCGTTCAAGGAAGGCCCGGTCGGCACCCCCCGCCAGATAGCAAGCCCGGCAGCACCGCGTCAGCGCCGGATGGCCGTCTTCGCTCTCGGCCAGCACTTCCGTGCCCGGCGCGGGCTCGACGAACTCGCGCCAGCGGTCGAAGGCGAAGGTTTCGTTGTCGTAGCGAACCGGCACCGCCGAATACGACCGGAAGCTTTCGGCGCGCGTGACCTTGACGCCGAGGACCTCGGCAAGCGGGCCGGGCGCCAAATTGTCGGGAATGCGGTGCGAGGCCGTGCGGCTGCCGCAACGCGGGCCGACAAGCAGCGCGCCCTCGAAGGTGGCGAGCGCCGCAGCCAGCACGTCTGGAACATGTGGCATGGAAGGCACGAGCACCAGCGCATAAGGGGATAGGTCGGCATGGGGCCCGATGATGTCGATATCGAGACCGAGACGCCGGAGCGCGCGGTACATCGCGAAAACCTGCTCGACATAGTTGAAGTTGCGCCCCTGCGGCTGAACGCGCAGGAACCACGCCGCCTCGTAGGAAAAGACCAGCGCCGCCCTGGCGGGTGCGGGCGCACCCAGCGGCCCGAGCACCTTGAGATCGGCCGACAATTGCTCGACTTCAAAGAACGCGCGGTCGGGCGTGTTGTCGGGCATGTTGAGGCCGGCGTGAAACTGCTCTTGCGCGAAGGGTGCCTGCCGCCAGCGGAAATACGAAATCGTTTCGGCACCATGCGCGAAACCCTCGAGTCCCCAGAGCCGGACAAGGCCCGGCAAGGCGTCGGTATTGTATTGAGCCCAATTGACCGGCCCCGGCTGCTGCTCCATCACCCAGAAACGTCCGCGCCCCGCGCCACGATAAAGATCGTGGTGAAAGGCCTGCAAGTCTGGATCGCCGGTGCGCGCGAAAGCCGCTTTGTGTGCCGTCTCTCCAGGGAAGACATCGAGACTGCCGAGCGGGTAGGAATCCCAGGTCGCAATGTCGAGATCCTTCATCACCGCGTAATGGTCGAAGTCGAGAAAGAAGGTCATGAAATTGTGCAGGATGTCGCGCCCCGGCGAGAGCGCCCGAATGATGTCGGTCTGCACGCGGTTGAACGCCACCACCTGATCGGACGAATAGCGGTGAAAGTCGGCGCGGTGCGACGGATTGGTCTCGGTGACGGCGCCCGACGGCAGATCGATCTCGGCGAAATCGCGATATTCCATGCTCCAGAAGACATTGCCCCACGCTTCGTTGAGCAGGTGAATGTCGCCATAGCGCTCCTTCAGCCAGTGACGAAAGCCGACAAGCGCTTCATGTGAGTATGAAAGTACGGTGTCGTGGCAGCCATATTCGTTGTCGGTCTGCCAGGCGACGATGCCGGGGTGCTTGCCGAAGCGCGTCGCAAGCGCCGTCACGATCCGCGCGCACTCACGCCGGTATCCCGCATGGGAAAAGCAATAATGGCGGCGCGAGGCGAAGCCGCGCCGGCGGCCGCGAGCATCGACCGGCAGCATGTCTGGCATCGCGTCGACCAGCCATTTCGGCGGCGTCGCGGTCGGTGTACCAAGGATAACTTCGAGTCCGGCGCCGTGCAGTGTGTCGAGTGCGCGGCCGAGCCAGTCGAAATCGTAATGGCCGGGACGGGGCTCAAGCCGCGACCACGCAAACTCGCCGATCCGGACACGCCTGATGCCCGTGGCCCGCATTCGCCGCGCATCGTCCGCCCACATCGCCTCCGGCCAATGCTCGGGATAATAACAGACGCCGATCGTAACGTCGGTGTCGCGCGGTTCAGCCATGGATTCCCCCTCCGGTTTTCTCTAACTTGCCGGATCGGGCGGCAGGACCGCAAGGCGGCAAAAGGGCAAGAAACATGACCAGGGTCTGCTTGATCGGCGCGGGAAGCACCGTCTTCATGAAAAACCTCGTGGGCGACATCCTGCTGAACGAAATTTTCGCCGATTGCGAGATCGCGCTGCACGACATCGACGAAGCACGCCTGAAAACCTCCGCCGTCGTCGCCGCCAAGATCGCCGACGCACTGTCGGTATCGCCCACGATCACCGCGACGACCGACCGGCGCGAGGCGTTGAAGGACGCAGATTTCGTGATCGTGATGATCCAGGTCGCCGGCTACAAGCCCGGCACGGTTACCGATTTCGAGATCCCGAAGAAATACGGGCTCCGTCAAACCATCGCCGACACGCTGGGCGTCGGGGGCATCATGCGCGGCTTGCGCACCGTTCCGGTGCTGCTGGAGATCGCCAGCGACATACGCGAACTCTGCCCCAACGCATTGATGCTGCAATATGTCAATCCCATGGCAATCAATTGCTGGGCACTCAACCGTATGGCGCCCGACATTCGCCATGTCGGTCTCTGCCATTCGGTGCAGGGCACGGCGTATGAACTCTCGAAGGATCTCGACGTCGACTATAAATCGCTGCGCTATCAGTGCGCCGGCATCAATCACATGGCTTTCTACACGAAGTTCGAACGCGAACGCTCCGACGGCACGCGCGAAGATCTCTATCCGCGCCTGAAGGAAATTGCGGCGCAAGGCACCGAGCCCGCGTGGAACAAGGTGCGCTACGAAGTGTTGCGCCGCACCGGCTACTTCGTCACGGAGTCGAGCGAGCATTTCGCCGAATACGTTCCCTGGTTCATCAAGCGCGACCGGCCGGAACTGATCGAAAAGTTCAACATCCCGCTCGACGAATATATTCGTCGATGCGAGGAGCAAATTGCGGCCTGGGACGCCCAGGAACGCGAACTGGTTTCGGTGAACCGGCTGGAGGTAAAATTTTCGGGCGAATACGGCGCGAAGATCATGCGCGCCATCGCAACCGGAAAGCCGACGGTTATCAATGGCAACGTCGCAAACACAGGCCTTATCGACAACCTGCCGGCCGATGCCTGCGTCGAGGTGCCCTGCCTCGTCGACGCGAACGGTGTAACGCCGACACGGGTGGGAACCCTGCCGCCTCATCTGGCCGCCATGATGCAGACCAACATCAACGTGCAATCGCTGACGCTGGAGGCGCTGGCAACCGGCAAGCGCGAACATATCTACCACGCCGCCATGCTGGACCCTCATACGGCGGCCGAACTGTCGCTCGACCAGATATGGGGGCTCGTCGACGATCTGATCGACGCGCATGGCGACTGGCTACCGCGCTTTCATTGACGGCCGCGATTGCCGATTTTTGTGTCATTTCCGCGATGCGAATATAAAATCCGGGCCTCGTTTGTGGGGACGCAGAACCGATTCGCGGAGCGAGAGGAAGCTTGATGGAATTCGCACTGTCCAGAACATGGCAATGGAAGTCTCTGCTGCTCTGGACAGTCCTTTCAGCACTGCTCTTTGCATCGTGGTGGCCCATCGACGTAACGCGCGCGTGGTGGGACACCTTCGATCTCTGGGTTTTCCACGCAACGAACGCCACTGTCACATCGCAGCCGATGGCGGTGATCTGGGCATTGTCGGGGGACCGGCGTTTTGACTACCTGTCGGCGCTCATCATTCTCGGTGTCTATCTCGCCTACATCTCGCGTGGCGATTTCACGCGATTCCGTGACGGTATTGCCTTCGGCGTCGTGACGGCGGCGATCCTGCTGGTCGTTATTGTTCTCCAGCGCGAGATTATTTCCTTTCCGCGCTTCTCACCATCGCTCGCGCTCGACACATATCACTCAATCCAGACTTACGTGCCATGGTCACTCGCAAAGGAAGGTTCCAATTCGAGTTTCCCGGGCGATCACGCCACCGTCACCATGATCATCGCGGTGCTCTGGTGGGCCAGCTTCGGCTGGCGCATGGGCATGCTCGGCGCTGCACTCGGCTTTTTCTTCGCAATGCCGCGCATCGCTTCCGGCGCGCATTGGGCGACAGACGTCGTGATCGGCGGCGGTTTTGTGACGCTGCTGACGATCGGCATCGTGCGCGGAACACCCTTCGGCTGGTGGGTATACGGCTTTGCCGTCCGCTGGACCGACGCCGCGCTCGCGGTGTGGTTCAATTCGGTCAGGCGTCTGAGCGTCGACGGACGCGACAATGTCGACCCGACACGGCAGGCGCTGCGCGGCATGTGCGTCGGCACGGCGGACCTCATACCCGGCGTCAGCGGCGGTACGATGGCGCTTATCCTCGGCATCTATGATCGGCTGATCGCCGCCATCGCTCATGTCGACATGGCATTTCTGAAACAACTCCGGCAACGCGAATTGACGGCCGCGCTTCGCCACATCGACTTTCTGTTTTTGCTGCCGCTCGGTTTCGGCGCACTTCTCGCCATCATTGTCTTCACCCGCGTCATCCCTCTGTCGGTTCTCGTGACCGAGTTTCCCGAAGCAATGTTCGGCCTCTTTTTTGGCCTGATCGCCGCTTCCGTTGTCGGCCTTCTGTCGCATGTCGGCGCGGGGGGGCGCCTGCACTGGATATGGCTCGCCGCCGGCGTCACCTTCGGGCTCGCGGTCTCGATCCTGGTACCCGTTCGCACGCCGGACGATATCTGGTTCGTCTTCCTTTGCGGCATGATCGCGATTGCGGCCATGCTGCTGCCCGGCATATCGGGCTCGTTCGTACTTTTGATCCTCGGCAAATACACCGAGACAATCGATGCGCTGGGTCGTCTCGATTTCTCGTTCCTCGTACCGCTGGCGGCCGGTATCATCGCCGGCGCCCTGGCCTTTTCGCGCGCCATCGCCTGGTTGCTGGCCCATTATCACCGTCAGACGATGCTGACCGTGATCGGCATTCTGGGTGGCTCGCTGCTTGCGGTCTGGCCGTTCAAGGATCGTGAATACGCCTTGATCGACGAAAAGACGCGACTGGTCGCCTCGCATCCCTATTTTCCGGATCGCATCGACGGCACGGTCGTGCTGGGGGTAACCGCCATGGTGGTGGGCGCCCTGCTGTTCCGGCTTCTCGACCGGCTCGCCCGAAAATCGGCTGAAAACGGGACAACATAGCCACATCCCGCTTCGAAAACGGCGCTTTCGCGCAGCCTTAAGGCGGGGTTAAGCGCCGGCATGCTCCAATCGGTGAGCATGCTGACGATTTACAATTGCATAACGGTTGAGCACGACCTGAGCCTTGTCATTCTTGCCGGGCTTGTTTGTACGCTTGCCAGTTTTTCGGCGGTCAGTCTTCTCGCTCACGCGCGGAAAGTCGGGCCAGAGCGTCGTGCGCTCTGGATTCTGGGTGCCGGCATCGTCGCCGGTTGCGGCATCTGGGCGACGCATTTCATCGCCATGCTGGCCTTCCGTCCGGACGAACCTGTGAACTACGCGCTGGGTCTGACTTTCGCGTCGCTCATCATCGCACTTGCGCTTTCGACGGCCGGACTATTCATTGCCCAGCGCGTGCGGCCCGCCGGCATCGGCGGCGCGGCGCTCGGCTTCGCCATCGGTGCCATGCATTATGTCGGCATGGCCGCCGTCAGCCTGCATGGTCACCTGGTCTGGGATCGCGATTTCGTCG
>JAHBYM010000073.1 GCA_019635975.1 Parvibaculum sp.
GCGCGGCTGCCGCCGCCATTGACGATGGACATGACAAAACCTCATCGCACGACCGGGCGCAGCGGCCCGTCATGCCGATTGAATTGAAACGATGTGATGAAGTCGGTCCCCGGGTCTGGCCTTGCGCGAAGGCGCGAAGGCGCCGGCCCGGGGCTAATGTCCCGCGAGCAGCGTACCCGGTGTCAAAAACAGAGGTGCATCGGCTTTGCGCATAATGGCCTCAGGCTAGCCGTTACGCCGGAAATGTCAAAGCCGCGCGGGGTGGCCGAACGCCGCAGCGTGTGAAAGGCGAGGGCGCTCGATCCGGCCATCGCCCCTTGCCCTCACTCCGCCCACGGAGCATCATTTCCGCCCGCGCGGGGGGCGCGACCAAAAAATGGGGGGAACCATGAAGATCGACCGGCTTTTTCTCGTCATCGCTGCCATCTACATCCTGATCGGCATGGCGCTCGGGTCCTATATGGGCATGAACCAGGACTTCACGCACCGCACCACGCATACCCACATCAATCTGCTCGGTTTCGTCAGCATGGCGCTTTTTGCGCTGGTCTACCGCGCCTGGCCCGCCATGCAGCAGAGTGTGCTGGCGAAAATCCATTTCTTCGCCTACCAGGCCGGCGCCCTGATCATGGTGACGGCGATCTTCCTCAAATATGGTGGTCATGCGGAGGAAAACGTCTACGGGCCGATGTTTGGCGGCTCCGAAGCGTTGCTTCTCGCCGGTATGGTCGCATTCCTCATCGGGGTGTTGCGCGCGGCCCGCGATTGAGCGGCGAGCCCCGCCAAAACGGTACAAAATCGTACAATTTTGGTAACTTTGGCTCGCTAGCCTCGAGCCGGAACATCGGAAACGAGAAGCCGGATGAAGAGCCACAGAGACGAAATCGGGCAGGCGTTGCGCGAGGCGCGGCAGGCGGCTGGCCTGTCGCTGGGCGATGTTGCGTCCCGGATCAAGGTCAAACCGGTCTATCTCCAGGCGATCGAGGCCGGGGAGTTCGACCGTCTCCCGGCGCTGCCGCAGACGCTCGGCTTCACGCGCAGCTATGCGCGCCTGCTTGAGGTCGATGTCGCGGAGCCGCTGGCGCAGCTCGGCGAGGAAGTTCACCGGGACATCGAGAGCGCCGATTATTCTGCGCCGGATCCGGTATGGCATGAAATTCAGCTCCGCCAGATCGCCTGGGGTGCGGCCGGCGCCGCTCTCGGCATGATGCTGCTGGCGGCGCTGTTGTTCGATTTCAGCGCGCCGCCGAACCAGGGAGAACCTGTCGCGGTAACCCCCGTCGAGCGCCCGGTTCCCGACGTCGCGACGCCGGTCGCGGAAACGCCCGCGGCCACACTTCAAAGTTCCGTACACGGATCGGCGCCGGTCTCCGCGGAGATGGCTGCGCTGCTGGCCGGTCTGTCGGCGGATAATGGGGCGCCCCGCGAGGCCGTCCCCTCGGCCGCGCCGCAGCTTTTCGCCACCCGCGATGTCCATCTGCGTGCCGCGCCCGCCAATGAGGGGGAGGTGCGTGGCGTTCTCGCGGCCTGCGAAGTGCTCGCCGTGGCAGGGGCGGATATGGACGGTCCCTGGCGGGCCGTCAGGCGCAGCGACGGCACGACCGGTTGGGTCTATCAGCGCTTTGTCAGCGCGGCGGTCCCGCCGGCCTGTTGAGCAGGCACCGGGGCGGTCGAAAACCGGGGACAAGATTTTTTATCCCCGGGCCGGTGTCCGGACAGCAGCCCATGCCGGCGCGTTTTGTGACAGTTTTTTGACAGTTCGATGACAGCGAAGGTGCCGTGCCGGAAAATGGCGCAAAGCGGCTGTTTTCTGTTTGTGACAGTCGCGCAAAAAGAAGGGCTCAAGCCTCGTCGGCGACGTCTGTGAAGCTGTCGGTTTTGGCATCGTAGATCGACAATTTGCCGCTGCCGATGCCGTAGAACCAGCCGTGGAGGCGCAGCGTTCCGGCCTTTTCGCGTTCGGCGACGAAGGGAAAAGTCCGAAGCATTTCAAGGGATTGCACGACGGCGCGTTGTTCCATCTGGCGCAGCAGGGCCGGCTTGTCGAGGTCGGGATGCTTGTTGCGCACCGAGGTTTCGACGCTGGTTGCCAGCGACATCCAGTTCGAAATGAACTCGCCTTCCGGCGGGTGGCCGCAGCCGGCGTCGTACAGCGCCTCGATGCCGCCGCAGCTCACATGGCCCATCACGATTATGTCAGCGATTTCAAGGCCTTTGACGCCAAATTCCAGCGCCGCGCTGGTGCCGTGATAGTGGCTGTCGGGCTGGTAGGGCGGCACCAGGTTGGCGACGTTGCGGACCACGAAAAGCTCTCCGGGGTCGGACGAAAAGATCATCGCGGGGTCGGCGCGGCTGTCGCAGCAGGCAATGATCATTGCCTTCGGACGCTGGCGGCGCGCCGCAAGTGCTTGATATTTCGTCTCATTCTGTTTGTAAGCGCCGCGGCGGAAAGCTCGGTATCCTTCAATCAGGCTGTCGATCGTGTCCATGCGTCCGGCGTCCTTCCGCTTGCGTCCGCGGTCTTCATACACAAGCATCGCCGCCGATAAAAGATGCCGCAACGTCAAGCCGTTACGCTTCTCCGTGATGCCGGATAAGGCAGGCTGCCCGCCAAATATGCAGCCTCCGGTCTTTCGGTGCTTACATGCCCTTCAAACGCGACGGCATAGGCAAAGGCCCGGATTCTGCATAGACTTTGCGCCAAAACAGGGCGTGCTGCAGCCGCCGGTTCAGTCGATGGGGAATGCGATGTCGTATGTCGAGATGTTGGAAAATTTGTCGGTGGAAAGCCAGATTTCGATAGGCGGCCTGCTGCTTTTGCTGGTGATCCTGACAACGCTTCATGTGCGCAGCCTGCTGGCGCTCAAGGCCGAACGGAACGAGCGCAGCGCCCGCGAAATGAATGCCCGCATCGACGCTCTGATGCGAAAACTCGAGGGAAATAGCGCGAAAAACGGCCGCCTCAGCCCTTCGGTCAGTCGGCCGCGGCCACTCCAGCGCACAGCCTCCAAGTCGGTCCCGGCGGCGCGTTGCCCCTCCAATGCCCTTGTGCCGCAACGCCGCGTCCGTTCGCGCTCGGCGTAAATGTCGCTGTCTGCGGTGTTTTTGGCGCTTGCAATGCGCAGCCGACCGCACTAAATCACAGACACAATCGGGGTTTGAAATATAAACCCTGTTTTCTTGTGTATTATCGCGTGCCGCGGGCGGAGCCTGCGCAGGAAGGCCGTCATGGATCGCCTCGATCAGCTCGAAAGCCAGAGCATTTTCATCTTCCGCGAAGCGTTCAACAGGATCGAGAACATCGCGATGCTGTGGTCGTTGGGCAAGGACTCCAACGTGATGATCTGGCTGGCACGCAAGGCTTTTTTCGGTCACGTGCCGTTTCCGGTGATGCATGTCGACACCGGCAAGAAGTTCCCCGAGATGTATGATTTCCGCGATCGCTATGCGGCGGAATGGGGCCTCAATTTCATTCGCGAAGAGTGCCCGCCGCTCGAGATGACCGATGAAACACTGCCGCCGGCCGCGCGTTCGGCGGCCCGCAAGACCGAAGGCCTGAAGCTCGCGATCAAGAAGCACGGCTTCAATGCGCTCTTCGCCGGCATCCGCCGCGACGAAGAGGCGACACGTGCGAAGGAACGTGTTTTCAGTCCGCGCGGCCAGACCGGCCAGTGGGATTTCAAGGATCAGCCGCCGGAATTCTGGGACCAGTTCAAGACCGACTTCCCGCCGGGTACGCATATCCGCATACATCCGCTGCTGCACTGGACCGAGGTCGACATCTGGCTTTACACATTGCGCGAACAGATCCCGACCATCCCGCTTTATTTCGCAAAGGACGGCAAGCGGTATCGCTCGCTTGGCGACAAGGACATCACGTTCCCGGTCGCAAGCACAGCGTCGACCATCGAGGAAATCATCGAGGAATTGCGAACCACGAAGATCTCCGAGCGTTCGGGACGGGCAATGGATCACGAGTCGGAGGACGCCTTCGAGCGTCTTCGCGCCGACGGCTATCTGTAAGGAAATTCGAGCATGTCCGAAGCATCAGAAGCCAAGGTGAGGCTGGCCGCCGTGAACCCCAATCCTGCGTCCGCGCGCGACTTGCTGCGCATCGTCATCGTCGGCCATGTCGATCACGGCAAGTCGACACTGGTTGGGCGGATGTTCCACGACACCGGTTCGCTGCCCGACGGCAAGTACGAATCCATAAAGGCCATGTGCGAACGCCGCGGCGTTCCATTTGAGTGGGCCTTCCTGATGGACGCGCTGCAGGCCGAGCGCGATCAGGGCATCACCATCGATACCAGCCAGATCTGGTTCAAGACCGATGCGCGAGATTACACCATCATCGACGCGCCCGGACACAAGGAATTCCTGAAGAACATGATCACGGGTGCGGCGCAGTCCGATGCGGCACTGCTGATCATCGACGCGGCCGAGGGCGTACGCGAACAGTCGCGCCGCCACGGATATTTGTTGCATTTGCTCGGCATTCGTCAGGTCGCCGTGGCCGTCAACAAGATGGACCTTATCAATTACGAGAAGGACCAATTCGACCTGATCGAGCAGGAATATCGCGACTACCTGACCTCGATCGGCGTGACGCCGACATTCGTCATTCCCGTATCGGCGCGGCAAGGCGATAACATCGTCAACCAGACGAACGCGATGCCTTGGTACAAGGGGCCGACGGTCGTCAAGGCGCTCGACAGCTTTGTGCCGACGGCGTCGCCGGTCGACCGTCCGCTGCGCTTTCCGGTTCAGGATGTCTACAAGTTCGATCACCGGCGCATCATCGCCGGCCGCATCGAGGAAGGCAGCCTGAAGGTCGGCGATACGCTGCTGTTCTCGCCGTCGAACAAATCGGCGCGCGTGCAGAGCATCGAATACTGGTCAACCGTTCCCGGCAAGAAACCGCCGACGGAAGCCTCGGCCGGCGAATCCATCGGCATCACGCTTGATGAACAGATTTTCGTCGAGCGCGGCGAACTGGCGAGCCATGTCGAACACCCGCCGATCGAAACCGACGTTTTCCGCGCACGAATTTTCTGGCTTGGTCACGAGCCGATGGTGAAGGGCAAGAGCTACCGCATCAAGCTCGGCACGTTGGAAGCGCCGGTCACGGTACAGTCGATCGAGAGCATCATCGACACCAGCGATCTGTCGAACACATCCTCGCATCAGGTCGAACGCAACCAGGTTGCCGAAATCGTGCTGCGCGCGCGGCGGATGCTGGCGCTGGATGAATTCATCTCGGCACCCAAAAGCGGCCGCTTCGTGCTGATCGACAAATACGACATCGCCGGCGGCGGTATCATTTCGATGGAAGGCTATGCCGACCAGCGCGATCTCATAACGGCCCGGTCCACCAACATTACCCGCGTCGAACACGGTATCGACGCGGCCGCCCGCGCCTTCCGCAACGGTCACAAGGGTGGCGTTCTCTGGTTCACCGGCCTTTCGGGCGCCGGCAAGTCGACGCTTGCCGTTGCACTGGAAAAGAAGCTCTTCGAGAAGGGGTATAACGTCTACGTGCTGGACGGGGATAACGTTCGCCACGGCCTCAACGCCAATCTGAGTTTTTCGCCCGAGGACCGCGCCGAAAACATTCGGCGCGTCGGCGAGGTGGCGGCCCTTTTTGGCCGTGCCGGCATGATTGCGATTACCTCGTTCATCTCTCCGTACCGGTCGGACCGCGACCGCGCGCGCGAAGCGGGCGGTGGAAATTTTCACGAAATCCACGTCAAGGCCGACGTGGCGACCTGCGAGGCGCGCGACCCGAAAGGCCTCTACAAAAAGGCCCGGGCCGGTGAAATTAAGGATTTTACAGGCATTTCGGCGCCCTACGAAGAGCCGGACAACCCGGAACTCGTCATAGACACGGCCGCAGTCCAGCTCGACGAATGCGTCGAGCGGCTCGTCAACTATGTGGAGACGAAGTTCAAGGTATAAGGGGCCTGCGGATTTTCAGATGCGAGCAGGCCCTGAATGAGCATTCTCGTGACCGGTGGCGCCGGCTATATCGGTAGCCATGCCGTCATCGACCTGATGAACGCCGGCGAAGACGTCGTTGTGATCGACAATCTGTCGACCGGATTCGACTGGGCCGTGCAGGCGCCTGAGGCGCTTTATGTCGGCGACATTACCGACGAAGCTTTGGTCGACCGGATCATCGCGGACCGCAAGGTCGAAGCCGTCATCCATTTTGCGGGTTCAGTTATCGTTCCGGAATCGGTGACCGATCCGCTGAAGTACTATCTCAATAATACCGCCCGATCCCGCACGCTGATTGAGCGATGCATCAAGGGTGGCGTCAAGCATTTCATCTTTTCATCGACAGCTGCGGTCTACGGGATGCCGGAGCATTCGCCGGTCGCTGAGAGCGATCCGCTGGCGCCAATGTCGCCCTATGGCCGCTCCAAGCTGATGACGGAATGGATGCTGCGCGACGTGGCGGATGCCCATGGGATGACCTATGCGGCGCTCCGTTACTTCAACGTGGCGGGTGCCGACCCTGAAGGCCGGGTGGGACAATCGACCGTCAACGCGACGCATCTCATCAAGGTGGCCTGTCAGACGGCGCTCGGCCAGCGCCCCTATATCGAGGTTTTCGGCGAGGACTATCCGACAGCGGACGGCACCTGCGTTCGCGACTACATTCACGTCAGCGATCTCGCCGCCGCGCACACGGCTGCCCTTAACCATTTGCGCAGCGGCGGCGAAAATTTGGTTGCCAATTGCGGCTACGGGCATGGCTTCTCGGTGCACGAAGTTTTGCGCGCCGTCGAGCGTTCGGCCGGGCATGATTTTGAGGTTCGCCGTGCACCGCGCCGCGCGGGCGATCCGGCGTCGATCGTCGCCGACCCGACCAAAATCAAGCAGACACTCGGCTGGATTCCGGTCCATGACGATCTCGACACGATCGTCGGCCATGCGCTGGCGTGGGAGCGACGGCTAGCCGAACGGAACAGGCGCTGACAACCGGCTTGTCCTCGGGGCAGACCGGATGGGGCAACATAGTGAAATATAAATTTATTTCCCGGAAAATCAGGCGATGTGCCAGTTTCGGCCGAGCCCAAAACGGAGATAATCGGCAATCATGACGAGAGGCAGCGTCAGCACCATCATTCTTGCCGCGGGCAAGGGCACGCGCATGAAATCGCGCTTGCCGAAAGTGCTGCATCCGATCGCCGGGCGGCCCATGCTCGGTCATGTGCTGGCGGCCGTGGAGCGCGCCGGCGATGCGCGCCCGGTCCTGGTACTTGCCCCCGCCATGGAAGAAGTTGCTTCCTATGCACGCTCGCTGCTGCCCGGTGTTTCGACCGTTGTGCAATCCAGCCCGCGTGGTACGGGTGATGCGGTGCGCGCCGCGGAAGCGGCAGCGGGCGACCGCGAAGGTGTCGCGCTTGTTGTCTTCGGAGATACGCCGCTGGTACGTAGCGAGACCCTCTCCGGCATGATCGACGCATGCACGACCGATACGCCCGTCGTCGTTCTTGGTTTCGAAGCCGGAAATCCGGCGCCCTATGGCCGCCTGGTTCTCGATGACAAGGGAATGCTGATACGGATTGTCGAAGCGAAGGATGCGACGCCCGAAGAGTTCGCGATTACACTCTGCAACGGCGGTGCGATGGCGGTGCGTCGGGAACATCTGTTTCGGCTCCTCGCGAAAGTTACCAACGACAATGCGAGCGGCGAGTATTATCTACCCGATGTCGTCGGGCTGGCGCGCACCGAAGGTCTTCAATGTGCGGTGATCCGCGCGGCCGAAGAAGACCTTCAAGGCGTCAACAGCCGAGCCGAACTGGCCATTGTCGAAGCCGCCCTGCAGCGCCGGTTGCGCAAGGCGGCGATGGATAACGGCACGACGATGCTCGATCCGGAAACGGTCTATATGAGTTTCGATACTGTGCTCGGCCGCGACGTGACGGTCGGGCAGAACGTCGTGTTCGGGCCGGGCGTGACGGTCGCCGACGGGGCAACGATCAAGGCGTTTTCCCACATCGAAGGTGCGACGATCGCCGAGGGCGCCGAGATCGGACCGTTCGCCCGCGTCCGTCCGGGCAGTGAAATCGGCCGCAAGGCAAAAGTCGGCAATTTCGTCGAGACGAAGAAGGCCAAGATCGAGGAAGGCGCCAAGATCAGCCACCTCTCCTATATCGGCGATGCACGCATCGGCGCCTATGCCAATATCGGCGCGGGCACAATCACCTGCAATTATGACGGCTATAACAAGTTCTTCACCGACATCGGCGCGGGCGCCTTTGTCGGTTCCAATACGGCGCTTGTCGCACCGGTCAAGATAGGCGACGGCGCCTATCTCGGCTCGGGCAGCGTCATCACGAAAGACGTGACGGCGGACGCTCTGGCTGTCGCGCGCGGACGGCAATTCGAAAAAGACGGCTGGGCGGCGGCGTTTCGCGCGGCGCATGAAGGCACCAAGAAAATCTCATCAGGCGAATAGTCATGTGCGGAATAGTCGGCATCGTAGGAACGGAACCCGTTGCACCTGTTATTCTCGAGGCGCTGAAGCGGCTCGAATACCGCGGTTACGACAGCGCCGGCATCGCGACACTGCATGGCGGCACCATCGACCGCCGCCGCGCCGAAGGAAAGCTTGTCAATCTGGACCGGCTGCTTGCCGAGAACCCGCTCGACGGCACCATCGGTATCGGCCACACGCGCTGGGCAACGCATGGTGCGCCTACTGAGCGCAACGCCCATCCGCATGCCACCGATCGCGTTGCCATCGTTCACAATGGAATCATCGAAAATTTCCGCGAGCTCCGGGAGCGACTGACGGCCGGCGGCGCCGTTTTTGTCACCGAAACCGACTCGGAGGTCGTCGCACATCTCGTGTCGCATTATCTCGACAAGGGCCTCTCGCCACGCGAAGCGGCGGCGACGGCTCTTCAGGAACTCGAGGGCGCCTTTGCGCTCGGCATTGTGTTCAAGGGTGAGGAGGACCTTATCGTCGGGGCGCGCCGCGGCCCGCCGCTTGCGGTCGGCTATGGCAAGGGCACCATGTATCTCGGATCCGACGCCTTTGCGCTCGCACCGATGACCAGCCGGGTCTGCTTCCTCGAAGACGGAGACCGGGTCGAATTGACTCGCGACGGCGCGAAGATGTTCGACGCAAACGGCAACAAGGTTCAGCGCCCGATCAAGATCACGGACGTTTCGGCCGCGCTTGTCGACAAGGGCAATCACCGGCACTTCATGGCAAAGGAAATTTTCGAGCAGCCGGAGGTCGTCGGCCATACGCTGTCCGAATATGTGAACCCGCTCGACGACACGATCCGTCTGCCGGCGCTGCCGGTCGACCTTGCTTCGGTCCCGCGCATTACCATCGTTGCGTGCGGGACAGCCTATTACGCGGCGATGGTCGCCAAATACTGGTTCGAGCGCTATGCGCGCATCGCGGTCGAGGTCGATATCGCGTCCGAGTTCCGCTATCGCGAAGCGGCGATGCCGGACGGGGGGCTTGCCATCTTCATTTCGCAATCGGGCGAAACCGCCGACACTCTGGCGGCACTTCACTATTGCCGCGCGCAGGGACAAAAGATCCTTTCGGTGGTCAATGTCGTCGAGTCGTCGATTGCGCGGGCCTCGGACGCCATACTCCCGACCTATGCGGGCCCTGAGATCGGCATTGCCTCGACCAAGGCCTTTACCTGCCAGTTGACGACGCTGGCGGTGCTGGCGATCCGCGCCGGAATTGCGCGCGGCACGCTCGACCGGACCGACGAAGAGCGGCTCGTGCGGACGCTGATGGAAGTGCCGCGGCACATCGCCGAGGCGCTGGCTCAGGATGAAGCCATCCAGGCGTTGAGTACCGAATTCGCCAAGGCACGGGACGTTCTCTATCTTGGCCGCGGGCACAACTATCCGATTGCGCTTGAAGGCGCCCTGAAGCTCAAGGAAATCTCCTACATCCATGCGGAGGGATATGCGGCTGGCGAGCTGAAGCATGGCCCCATAGCCCTGATTGACGAAGAAGTTCCGGTTGTCGTCATCGCGCCAGTGGACGCCCTGTTCGAGAAGACCATCTCCAACATGCAGGAAGTCAGCGCACGCGGGGCACGGGTGGTGCTGATCGCAGACCGTGCCGGCATCGAGCGGTCAGGGGGCGAAATGTGGGCGACGATCGAAGTGCCGACGGTCGATCCGCTGATCGCGCCCATCGTCAACGCCATCCCGGTGCAGTTGCTGGCCTATCACGCCGCCGTATCCAAGGGCACGGATGTCGATCAGCCGCGCAATCTCGCGAAATCGGTGACGGTCGAGTAGCGGGCGATTCGCGGCACGGCGTCAAAAGCGAACCTGAAGCATTCGCCGCAAGATTTTGATTTCGTTGATTGTTTTTCTTCCCGGCGGGCGCCTGAAACAGGCGTGCTAGATTTGCGCGCAAGTTGAAGTGGCAATGCGTCGGGGAGGGCCGGTGGATGCGGCATCCGGTATGCCCAGCCTGAGAAACATCAAGATACGTCGTGCCTGCGCCGCAGCGCTGGCGGCGGGCTTGCTTCTCATCACCGGCGGCGCAGCGGCTCAGGACAGTGCCGCTGAGGCGACAGCGCTTATGGGTGCCGGAGCCGAGGCAATAGAGAGTGGCCGGTTCGAAAAGGCGACCGCCGATTTTTCGAATGCCTTGGACAGCGGCGGTCTCGACGCTGCGGGCCGGGCGCTTGCTCACTATCACCGCGCCATCGCTTTCCAGAAGACCGGCCAGCAGGATGCGGCGATTGCCGACTATACGCGCGCCATCGGAGCCGACACCCTGCCTGCCGCAGTTCAGGCGCGCGCGCACTACAATCGCGGGATTGCGCTGGCGGCGGCCGGCAATGCGGAGAAGGCAGAGGCCGACTACCGCGCGACCATTGCGCTTGCGCCCGATTATGCGGCGGTCTATCACAATCTCGCCAATCTCGAGCGGCGGCGGCTCGACTATGACGCGGCCATCGGCAATTATTCGATGGCGATACGGCTCATGTCGGGCAACGAACGAAAGCTGCCGCTGTTCGGGAGGGCGCTTGCCTATGAGCAAACCGGAAATGCGGGTGACGCCGAGGCCGATTTGCGGGAGGCCTTGGCGATCGACCCCGAATTCGAGCTTGCCGGCGCAAAGCTTGCCGAACTGACGGCGCGTCCGGCCGCGCATGGCGCGAAGCCGGCAACCCAGGTCGTGGCGCCAAGAGCGCCGGAACCGCGCGTGTTGCCGGCAACACTGACGCCGTTCCAGAGCGCCTCGTCCGGACATGAAGGCGGCGCCACCATCCGCATTGCAAGTTCGGGCGGATGGGAGACGACGGCTGTTCGCACCACGCCAGCCGAAAGGCCAGCGGATATCGCCGCGGTGGTGCCGGTGCCCGCACAGGAAGCGGAGCAGGCGAATGACAGGCTGACCACAGCGTCGCTGCGCCCGACATCGCTGGTCCCGCATCCGACCGCACAGGCCGCAATGCAGGCGTCGGCAGCAAAGGCCCAATACCGGATTCAGCTCGGCGCCTTCCGGGACGAGGAAACGGCGGCGGCCGAATGGGGCAGGATTTCAACGGCGGCGGCGGCCATTGTCGGCAGTTTTGAGCATGTCGTGCAGCGGGCCGACCTTGGCGAGCGTGGGATATTCTACCGGCTCCGGGCCGGCGCCTTCGAGGGGATCGGCGAAGCACGCGCCGCCTGCAAGGCGCTGGAAACACGAAAAATCGCCTGTGTGGTCGTTGACGGCTGACCTTTCGTGCCTTGCCGCACGGCGCTTGACGTAGCGGCGCGGCGACGGCCGGGCACCATCAATCGGGATGGTTGTCGCGGGGCCGATTTGGCCGATAAACTCCCGACAACAATAAACAACCGTGTTTTCGGAAAGGGAGACGAATGGCCCAGCAAGCAGTCGGAATCACAGGCATAGGCGGCTATGTCCCCCGCCTTCGGCTGCAGCGCAAAGCCGTAGCTCAGGCCAATGCATGGATTGCCCCTAACTTTCTCGGAAAGGGGAAAGGCGAGCGCTCGATGGCCAATTGGGACGAAGACGCAATCACGATGGCCGTCGAGGCGGCGCGGGACCTGCTCGGTCCCGATGACGACCGAAGCCATGTCGATGCGCTGTATTTCGGCTCCACTTCGATGCCGTTCAAGGATCGCCTCAACAGTGGCATCATCGCCGCGGCACTGACGCTCGACGAAAACGTGCGCGCCGTGGACGTTGCTTCGACGCAGCGTGCTGACACATCGGCATTGATGCAGGCGCTGGCCGCCGTGAAAGGTGGCGAGGCTCGAAACGCTGTCGTGCTGGCCGCAGACCGCCGCAAGACCAAGGCGGTCACCTCGCAGGAACTCGATTTCGGCGATGGCGCCGCCGCCGTGATGGTTGGCGCGGAAAACGTGATTGCCACTTATCTCGGCGGCGCAAGCCTCACCATCGATTTCGTCGACCACTTCAAGGGCGATACCGAGGAGTTCGACTA
>JAHBYM010000074.1 GCA_019635975.1 Parvibaculum sp.
GCTCTGGATCGCCTGCCACATGCTCTTCCGCACCGGCTACCGCCTGAAGGCGTGAGCGGAGCCCTGCAAAGCGCCGGAATCCGCCAAAAAACCCCGATTGACAGCCCCCGGCCCCTCCGCAATACTCCGCTGCTTCCCGGACTGCCGCCCTTTTCAGGCGGCTTTTTCTATTGGGCGAAAGCCCGGCCGGAGGGGCACCAAGGTGATCGAGATGATCCTGAACGGGAAACGACGACGCTGACAGCGAGGACGCCGCGACCATGAGGGCCGCGGCCGCAGGAAACTGCCGTCTCGCATGGAAGGTCCGGAGCCCGTTCGTCGCGCATTGACCGCGATGTCCACTCCCTCTTTCCGCGATGACGGTTTTGACGGAAAAGCTGTGAGAAGGACAAGATTCCCGTGATTACTCCCGTTCTGCCGACCTATGCGCGGGCCGACCTCGAATTCGAACGGGGCGAAGGCCCCTGGCTGATTACGGCCGATGGCGCGCGCTATCTCGATTTCGGCGCCGGCATCGCCGTCAATGCTTTCGGCCACGCCCACCCCCATCTCGTCGCCGCCCTTGCCGAGCAGGCCGCAAAGGTCTGGCATACCTCGAACATCTACCGCATTCCCGGCCAGGAGCGCCTCGCGCGGCGTCTCGTCGAGGCGACGTTCGCCGACACGGTCTTCTTCACCAATTCCGGCGCCGAGGCGCTCGAATGTGCGATCAAGATGGCGCGCAAATATCATGCGGTGGCGGGCGCGCCGGAGCGCTACGAACTGATCACGATGGAAGGCGCCTTTCACGGGCGGACGCTGGCGACGATTGCCGCCGGCGGCCAGCAGAAATATCTCGAAGGTTTCGGTCCGGCGACGCCCGGCTTCCCGCAAGTGCCCTTTGGCGACCTGAGGGCGTTGAAGGCGGCGATCGGTCCGGCGACGGCGGGCATCCTGATCGAGCCGATCCAGGGCGAGGGCGGCATCCGTGTCATCCCGACGGAAGATTTGCGCCGCATCCGCGATATCTGCGACGCGGCCGGCATTCTGCTGGTGCTCGACGAGGTGCAGACCGGCATGGGCCGCACCGGCAAACTCTTCGCACATGAACTTGCCGGCGTGACGCCCGACATCATGGCGATTGCAAAGGCGCTGGGCGGCGGCTTTCCGGTCGGCGCCTGCCTTGCGACCGAACCGGCGGCGCGCGGCATGACGGCGGGCACGCATGGCTCGACCTTCGGCGGCAATCCGCTGGCCATGGCGGTTGCCAATGCGGTGCTCGATCTTGCGCTCGACCAGGGCTTCCTGCCGCATGTGGCCGCCCTCGGCCTGAAATTCAAACAGAAGCTGGCGATGCTGGCCGACCAGCATCCGCGCGTCGTCGAGAGCGTGCGCGGCGAAGGGCTGATGCTCGGGCTGAAATGCCGGGTAACCAACACCGATCTGGTGCAGGCGCTGCGCGCCGAACACATGCTGACCGTCGGCGCCGGCGACAATGTGGTGCGGCTGCTGCCGCCGCTGACAATCGAGGAAAGCCATCTCGACGAAGCGATGGAAAAGCTCTCCCGCGCTTGCGCGGCGCTTGAAGCGGCGCTCGATACGGAGACGAAAAAGACGGGAGCGGCACAATGAGCCCGCGGCATTTTCTCGATCTCCATGAAGTTTCGCCCGACGCCTTGCGTGCGATCCTCGACGATTCGCGCGCCCGCAAGCTTGCGCGGAATGGGAAAGGCCATGCCGAGCCCGACGCCGACAAGCCGCTGAAAGGCAAGCTGCTGGCGATGATTTTCGAAAAGCCCTCGACCCGCACCCGCGTCTCCTTCGACGTGGCGATGCGCCAGCTCGGCGGCGAGACGCTGCTGCTGAACGGCGGCGACATGCAGCTCGGCCGCGGCGAAACCGTGGCCGACACGGCGCGCGTCCTTTCGCGTTATGTCGACGCCATCATGATCCGCACCGCCGATCACGAAAACCTGATGGAGCTGGCCGAACACGCCACCGTGCCCGTCGTCAACGGACTGACCAACCTTTCGCATCCCTGCCAGTTGATGGCCGACGTAATGACGTTCGAGGAACACAAGGGCCCGATTTCCGGGCGCCGCATCGCCTGGGTCGGCGACGGCAACAACATGGCGACGTCCTGGATTCACGCGGCCGGCCAGCTCGATTTCGAACTGCGCATCGCCTGTCCGCCGGAACTTGCGCCGTCGCCCGAGGCGCTTGCCTGGGCGAAGAAGCGCGGCGCGAAGGTGCATGTCACCGCCGATCCGCGCGAAGCGGTTGCCGGCGTCGACTGCATCAACACCGACACATGGGTGTCGATGAGCGACGATGCCGAAACGGCGGCGCGTCGGCACAATCTTCTGGCGCCCTACCGCGTCGATGCAAGGCTGATGGCGGCGGCGGGCGAAGGCGCGATCTTCATGCATTGCCTGCCCGCGCATCGCGACGAGGAAATGACGGCAGACGTGATCGACGGACCCGCCTCGGTCGTCTTCGACGAAGCCGAAAACCGGCTGCATGCACAAAAGGGCGTGCTGGCGTGGTGTTTTCAATGAGCGATGCCGCCACCGGCATCGACGATCTCGTCCAGCCGTTCCAGATCGAGGATCTCGGCATTCGCGGCCGCGTCGTCCGGCTGGGCCCGCTTGTCGACCGCGTGCTGTCGGCACATGCCTATGCCGAGCCCGTGTCGCGGCTCCTCGGCGAGGCGCTGGCGCTGGCCGCGATGATCGGTTCGGCGCTGAAATTCGAGGGCCGGTTCATCCTGCAGACCAAGGGCGACGGTCCGGTCGGCATGGTGGTTGCCGACTACGAGACGCCGGGCAAGCTGCGCGGCTATGCACAGGTCGACGAGGCGCGCCTCGCCGAAGCGCTGGCGGCGGGCCGCGCTGCACCGGCGGACCTGTTGGGTGAGGGCTTTCTGGCCCTGACCATCGACCAGGGCGCGGACATGGAGCGCTATCAGGGCATCGTCGCGCTCGACGCGCGGGGTCTCAGTCATTCGGCGCATGAATATTTTGCGAGTTCGGAGCAGGTGGCGACGCGCATCAGGCTCGCCGCCGGCCCGTTCTATCACCGCGAGGCGACGGGCCCGGAAAAGAACTGGCGCGCCGGCGCCATCATGATCCAGCACATCGCGCGCGATGGCGGGCTGACCGGTTATCGCGAGGGCGAGGATCAAAGTCCCTACACCGAAGAAGAGGAAAACTGGAACCGCGCGGCGATCCTGCTCGACACGGTGGAGGATCACGAGCTTCTCGACCCGGAGCTGGCGCCGACGCGCCTGCTGTTCCGGCTCTTCCACGAAGACGGCGTGCGCGCCTTCGAGCCCTCCGAGGTCGAGTTTTCCTGCCATTGCTCGCGCGGCCGCATGGAAACCGTCCTGCGGTCCTTCGGCGGTCATGAAATAGACGAAATGGTGCAGGAAGGTGTCGTCACGGCCACCTGCGAATTCTGCAGCGCGGTCTACGTCTTCACGCCCGAGGAATTAAAGGAATGATTGCTTCTGCCGCCCGCCGTTTCGGCGTTCTTCTTGTGCTGCTTCTCGCCGCTTGCGCGACACCGCCCGCATCTCCGCCCGGCGACGTTGCGCTGGTCGCGCGCGCGCCTCTGCAGCTCGACGTCGCCTCGATCGTGCTCGACGAGCAATACAGCTCGCCGGCACGCGCCCCGAATGTCGAACATCTGCACCGCTTCTCGCCGGCCGGTATCGCCAGCGCCTGGTCGCGCGCGCGCCTTGTCGCCGCCGGATCGGCCGGCACCGCGACGCTCTCGATCCTCGACGGGCGCGTCATATCCGAAGAACTCGAAAAGAAGGGCGGGCTGACCGGCCTTTTCGGCGACCAGCAGGACACGAAACTGACGGCGCGGCTGAAGACCCGCCTGACGGTGGAGCGTCCCGGCCGGGCGGGCGAGCACGGAAGCTGGAGCGCCGATGTCGACGTCAATGCCAGCCGCATCATTCTCGAAAGCGCCAGCCTCAACGACCGCGACGCGGCCTATGCGGCGCTGATGCAGGACCTCGCGACCCGTTTCGACGAGGAAATGACCGCCGAGATCAAGCGGTCGATGGGGCCGGTGCTGCGATAGCGCGCATTAAGGTTTCGCCAATCTTTTGCGGCCACGATCTGCGTTCGCCTGACGCGCCTCGCGACAGGGAGTGAAGGCAGCGATGGTCTATCAAGCGGCATATCTCAGTGCGGCGCATTCACACCTCTCCGACAGGGACGTGCGGGACATTCTACTGGCGTCGCAGCGCAACAACGCGCCGGCCGGAATTTCCGGCATGCTGCTTTTGATCGACCAGGTTTTCTTTCAGGTGCTGGAGGGCGACCAGGCGGCCGTCGAGGCGACGCTCGCCCGCATCGCGCGCGATCCGCGTCACAGCGGCATCATTCATGTGCTGGCGGCCGAACGGCCGGAACCTCATTTTCCGGACTGGTCGATGGGGTTTGAAAAATTCGTCTATCGCGAAGCCGGCGTTCCGACGCCGGATGCCGTGCCATTCGACATCGCAGACATTGCCCGCAATCCGTCTGTGTCGGCATTGGCCGGCAAGGCGCCGGAGTTGATTTCCTTCATGCGCGCGCTCTATCGCGGCCGCGACATGCGCGGCGCGCCGGTGCTAGATCGGACGGCCTGAGACGTAATCGGCCAGCCGGCGCATGAAGCGTTCGCAATCGGCGATCTGCGAAAGCGCCACGAATTCGTCCGGCTTGTGCGCCTGCGCGATGTCGCCCGGCCCGCAAACGACCGTCGGAATATCGGCAAGCTGGAACAGTCCGGCCTCGGTGCCGTAGGAAACGGCTTCCGCGGCGTTGCATTGCGCAAGTTTCAGCACCAGCGTTTCGCCCGCCGATCCTTCTTCAGGTGCAAGGCCCGGCGCCTGGGCGCGAACTTTCGTTTCGATCCGGGCGCCGGGATGTACCGCGCGCATGCGCGGCAGCACGTTTTCCTCCACATGCGCGTTGAAGCGGGTGATGATCTCCTCGGGGTCGAGATCGGGAAGGGCACGATACTCCCAGAGAAAGCTGCAGGTCTTCGGAATGATGTTGAGCGCCGTGCCGCCGCGGATCGGACCGACATTGACGGTCGTATAGGGCGGTTGGAAGCGGCCCGACGCATCGCCGCGCCGGCGCATCTCCTCGGCCATCTGCGAAAGAAATCCGATCAGCTCGGCCGCATACATCACCGCGTTGACGCCCTTGTCGGTGGCGCTCGAATGGCTCTCAAATCCGGTGACGGTCGTCGAATAGGACTGGATCGATTTATGCGCGTTGACGACTTTCATCGACGACGGTTCGCCGACGATGACGATCTGCGGACGCGGCATGCCGCGAATGATGCCGTCGATCATCGGCCGCACGCCAAGGCAGCCGACCTCCTCGTCATAGGAAAGCGCGAAGTGAACCGGAATTTGCGGACCGTCCTTCAGGAATTCCGGCACGAAGGCGAGCGCCACCGCGATGAAGCTCTTCATGTCGCTGGTGCCGCGCCCGAAAAGCTTGCCCTCGCGCTCGACGACGGTGAACGGGTCGCTCGACCAGTCCTGTCCCTCGACCGGCACGACATCGGTGTGGCCGGAGAGCACGACGCCGCCGGCCGCATTCGCCGGTCCGAGCGTCGCGAAGAGATTGGCTTTCGTGCCGTCCTCATTGGTCACGCGCTGCGCGGCAATGCCATGGCTCGCAAGATAGTTTTCGACAAACTCGACCAGCGCCAGATTGGAGAGATGGCTCGTCGTGTCGAACGAGACGAGCGTCTCGATCATCTCGCGGGGGCTGAGGCGCATGGGTGCGGGCATGGATGCGGGGCCTGGGCTCAAGGGCGGGCCGGTATCCTAGCGCGGGCGGAAGCGGGAAGCGAGGCGTCCCTAGTGCAGCAGGCGGGGGCTGTGCGGGCTGTCGAGCGAGAAGGCGGGAATGTCGACTTCGAATTTCTCGCCGTCCTCGTTCTCCATTTCGTAATTGCCGAACATGATGCCCGACGGCGCGCCGAGCGGCGTGCCGCTCGTATATTCGAATTTCTCGCCGGGCTTCAGCAGCGGCTGCTCGCCGACGACGCCGGGCCCGCGCACTTCATGCACATGACCGCTGGCGTCGGTGATCTTCCAGTAGCGCGCGCGCAGGCGCACCGTCTCGCGGCCCTTGTTCTCGATCGTCACATGATAGGCCCAGACATAATATCCCTGCTCGGGCTCGGACTGATCCTCGAGATAGGTCGGCTCGACCAGAATATTAATGGAGCGGGTCATGGCGCTGTACATCGGGCGGTCCTTGCACGAGGGCGTCTGTCGGCCTGCGGCTCAAGGCGTCCTGCCTTAATTCTTTCCACAGGCTTACCAGACTACCGGTCACCCTATAAATTCCTCTTAACGGCGGCGTTTTTATGACGGTTTGGCGGCATTTTCCGGTGCGTCCGGTCGCCGCACCGGCTCACGCCAGCGCCCGCCCGATGTCCTCGATCAGGTCGCCCGCATCCTCAAGCCCGACCGACAGCCGCACCAGCCCCTCACCGATGCCGAGCTCGGCCCGCGCCTCGGGCGTCAGGCGCTGATGCGTCGTCGTGGCGGGGTGGGTGATGAGGCTCTTGGCATCGCCCAGATTGTTGGAAATCTTGATCACCTGCAGCGCATTGGCGAAGCGGAACGCGCCCTCCTTGCCGCCGGCGACCTCGAAAGCGACGATGTTGCCGCCCGCGTCCATCTGGCTCATCGCCAGATTGTGCTGCGGGTGGCTCGCCAGCCCCGGATAGAAGACGCGGCCGATCCCCTTGTGGGTTTCGAGGAAACGGGCCACGGCGTCCGCGCCCCGCGCATGCTCGCGCACGCGCAAATCGAGCGTCTCGAGGCTTTTCAGCATCACCCAGGCATTGAACGGGCTGAGGCTCGGTCCGGTCTGGCGCAGGAAGTTGGCGAGATGGTCGGAAATGAACGCCTGATCGGCGAGCACGATGCCGCCGAGGCAGCGCCCCTGGCCGTCGATATGCTTGGTGGCCGAATAGACGACGACATCGGCGCCGAGTTCCATCGGCCGTTGCAGCGTCGGCGTCGCGAACACATTGTCGACGACGAGCTTGGCGCCCGCATCATGTGCGATCCGGGCGACCGCCTTGATGTCGATGATTTCGAGCGTCGGGTTGGACGGCGTTTCGAGGAAGAGCATCCGCGTGTTGGGACGCACGGCGTTTTTCCAGGCATCGATGTCACGCCCGTCGACCAGTGTCGAGGTGACGCCGAAACGCGGCAGAAGTTCGTCGACGATATAGCGGCAAGAGCCGAACAGCGCCCGCGACGACAGCACGTGGTCGCCGGCCTTGAGATAGCAGAGCATGGCGGCGGTGACGGCGGCCATGCCGGTCGCTGTGGCGCGCGCATCGCCCGCGCCTTCGAGCGCGATCATCCGCTCCTCGAACATGCGCACGGTGGGATTGGAGAAGCGGCTGTAGATGAAGCCCGGCTCCTCGTTCTTGAAGCGCCGCTCGGCCGCCTCCATCGTCTCGTAGACATAGCCCGAGGTCAGGAACATCGCCTCGCTTGTCTCGCCGAAAGGCGTGCGGACAGTGCCGCCATGCACGGCTTCGGTGCGGGCCTTCAGCTTGCGGCCGTCGCGTGTCGTCTTGCTCATCCGGGTTGTCCCCAATAAAAAACCCCGACCTGAAAGATCGGGGGCAACGGGCGCCCGACCTCTTTAGCGGATTGTTTAACGTGGCCGCAAGCCGGTCGGCTCAAATCACCACGGTATCGGCAGGCATTTAAGGGATGAGGAGCCCCCGCGTCAAGCCGGGGCTTCCCGGCGGCGGACGGGCGACCTATAACGGACGCCCGGAACCGCCCCAAGATGCAAGGGACCATGACCAAATCGGCCGACGATCTTTTCCCGCATCGCGACGACGAGCCGCGCCGCCTTGGCGCCGGGCAGATGCATGCGACCGGCATCCTGCCGGCCCACGGCATCGAGGCGCTGATCCGCGAAAAGGAAATCTGGGGTGCGGCCGAAATCGAACCGTCGCAGATCCAGCCGGCGAGCCTCGACCTGCGGCTCGGGCAGGTCGCCTACCGGCTGCGCGCAAGCTTTCTGCCGGGTCCCGACCGGGGCGTGATGGAGCGCGTCGAGGAATTGATGCTCCACAAGATCGACCTGCGCGAAGGCGCGGTGCTCGAAACGGGCTGCGTCTATCTGGTGCCGCTGGTCGAGGCGCTGGCCTTGTCGGAACGCACATCCGCGTCCGCCAATCCGAAAAGTTCGACCGGCCGCCTCGACGTCTTCACGCGGCTGATCGCCGATTTCGCGACCGAGTTCGATCGCGTGACGGCGGGCTACAAGGGTCATCTCTATCTTGAGATCAGCCCGCGCACCTTCCCGATCCTGGTGCGCCCCGGTTCGCGGCTGGCGCAGATCCGGTTCCGTCGCGGCACGCATACCTGCACCGATGCCGAAATGAAGCGCCTGCACGAGGAACTGAAACTGGTCGATGGCGAAGCCGATATCGATGGCGGCATCGCACTCACCGTCGATCTCGCGCCGGCGCGCGAGGGCGACATTGTCGGTTACCGTGCCCGGCGTCACTCCGGCGTCGTCGATATCGACAGTATCGGCGCCTACGACGTGCTCGATTTCTGGGACCCGCTGACCGCCCGCCCCGGCCGCAACAATCTTATTCTGGACCCGGACGAATTCTATATTCTGGCCTCGCGCGAAGCGCTGCATATTCCTGCGACCCATGCCGCCGAGATGGTGCCCTACGATCCGCTGGTCGGCGAGTTCCGCGTGCATTATGCGGGCTTCTTCGATCCGGGCTTCGGCGCGCGCGAGGCGGGCGGGGCAGGGAGCCGCATCGTTCTCGAAGTGCGCTCGCACGAGGTGCCCTTCATCCTCGAACACGGCCAGATCGTCGGCCGCTTCGTGCTCGAACGCCTGACTGATCGCCCGGCGCGGCTCTACGGCGCCGGCCTCGGCTCAAGTTACCAGCGCCAGGGCCTGAAGCTCTCGAAGCACTTCCGCGCGAAGTAGAAATTCAGGCGAACACTTCCTCGAAGAAGCCCCGCATCGCGGCCCATGAACGCCGATCTGCATTGGCGTTGTAGCCGATGCCGCGCTCCGGCGCGTTGGCGCCTTCGACCGTGAAGGCGTGCAGCGCATGGCCGTAGCCGTGGAGCTGCCAGTCGGCGCCGGCCTCCGTCATTTCCTTTGCGACGCCGACGACATGATCCGGCGGCGCCATCGGATCGTCCCAGCCATGCAGGATCATTACCTTGGCCGTGATCTTCGCCTGCGGCCCGAGATCGGGCGGATAGAAAATCCCGTGGAAGCTGACGACGCCTTTCAGGATCGGCGGCGCGGCGCGTGCGAGATCGAGAACGCAGAGCCCGCCGAAGCAATAGCCCATCGCGCCGATTTTCGCCGTGTCGGCGGCGGGATGTTTGGCCGCCGCGTCGAGCGACGCCAGGAGCCGCTTGCGCAGCAAGGCCCGGTCGGCCAGAAACGGCCCCATCAGGGCCGAATTGTCGCCCTGCTCGTCGCCGCGCACGCCCTTGCCGTAGACGTCGATGGCGAAGGCGGTGTAGCCGAGCGCCGCCACCTGTTCCGTGCGCGCCCGCATGCCCGCATTGAGCCCGCTCCAGTCATGCGCCAGCAACACGCAAGGCCGCTTGCCCCCGCCTTCGGGATGCGCGACATAGCCCTCGAAAGTGGTGTCGCCGTCGCTGTATTCGACAAATGCGGACGCGATCTTCGCCGAAGCGGACATGGAAGCCTCTCCTGTGCCGATTGAATGATTCTCTGGTAGAAGGTTAGGGGTGCCGGGCGCGCCGGCCAACCTTTCCTTCGCCGTCCTATCGTCAACCACCGAAGGACCGGTTAGGTTCACCCGCTTTCAACGCATCTCAAGGCGCCCTGAGCGCCGAAGCGAGTTTCGATGAGTCTTGCCAAGTGTCGTAATTTCAAGGACTTCCGCGCGCTTGCCCGCCGCCGCCTGCCGTCCCCCATCTTTCATTACATCGACGGCGCCGCCGACGACGAGGTGACCTACCGGCGCAACACCGAAGCCTACGAGACCTGCGATCTCGTCCCCAGCGTGCTCGCCGGCGTCGAGACGGTCGATATGTCGACCACCATCTTCGGCAAGAAGCTCGCCATGCCGCTCTATTGCGCGCCGACGGCGCTGCAGCGGCTGTTCCATCCGGATGGCGAACGGGCCGTGGCGCGCGCGGCGCAGAAATACGGCACCATGTTCGGCGTCTCCTCGCTCGGCACGGTGAGTGTCGAAGAAATCGGCGCGATGATCGACACGCCGAAAATGTTCCAGTTCTATTTTCATAAAGACCGCGGCCTGAACGACAGCATGATCGAGCGCGCCAGGGCCGCGCAATTCGACGTGATGGCGCTCACCGTCGACACGATCACCGGCGGCAACCGCGAGCGCGACCTTCACACCGGCTTCACATCGCCGCCGAGGCTCACCTTCAAGAGCCTGTTCAGCTTTGCCGCGCGGCCGCGCTGGGCGGTCAACTATCTGATCCATCCGAAAATGGAATTGCCGCACCTTCAGGAACATGTGCAGGAGGGCACCAATCTCGCCACTTCGATCGGCAGTTATTTTTCCACCATGCTGGACCAGTCGATGAGCTGGAAGGACGCCGAAGCGATCCGCGCCAAATGGGACGGGCATTTCGCGCTGAAAGGCGTGATGAGCGTTGCGGACGCGAGGCGCGCGGTGGATATCGGCTGCACCGGCATCATGGTGTCGAACCATGGCGGGCGCCAGCTCGACGGCTCGCGCAGCCCGTTCGATCAGCTGGCCGAAATCGTCGATGCGGTGGGCGACAAGATCGACGTGATCTGCGAGGGCGGCATTCAGCGCGGCACCCATGTGCTCAAGGCGCTGTCGCTCGGCGCCAAGGCGTGCTCGGGCGGCCGGCTCTATCTTTATGCACTGGCGGCGGCCGGCCAGCCCGGCGTCGAGCGTGCGCTCGGCCTGATGCGCGATGAAATCGAACGCGACATGAAGTTGATGGGCGCCCGCAGCGTCGCCGATCTCAACCGCGGCAATCTGCGTTTTCGCTGACCCCCGGACCTAGCCGGCTGAACAGCTTGCGCCGCCGAGCACACAGAACTTCGCGCAATGCCGGTGGTTGAGCTTCACCGGCCGCAGACTTTCGGCGAGCGTTTCGCCCATCTCGAACTGGGGGTCGTCGGGCAATAGCGTGCAGGCAACGAAGACCGGACGCGCCGCACCCTTGCGCTTCACGACCATGCGGCTTGTCGCGCACATCATGTCGGCGGGGTTCACATGCAATATGTCCCAGCATGAAGTCGTGATTTCCGGAACATCGGCGCGCTCGTCCATTTCCGGGAAGATGACCAGCACCGAGCGGTCTTCCGTGTCGAGGCGAATTCCCTCGCGCGCGAAGAGTGCCGCATAGCCCGCGCGGGCATCCGCTTCCGCTTCGTCCGGCACCGCGCGCCCGGCAACGGCGATTGAAAATCCTTCATTTGCGAGCCAGCGAAGACCATCCATCGTCTTCGCGAAAGCCCCCGATCCGCGCTCGGCGTCGTGCAACGCCGCCGTGTGATGGTCGAGACTGACTCGCAGCGTCAATCGCGCGCTGTGATGCGCCTTGAGGTCGAGCAATCCCCGCTTGATCCCCGGCCGCATCATCGGCTGCATGGCGTTGGTGAGGATCAGCACCCGGTGGCCGCGGTCGAGCGCGTCCGCCGCCATCGCCAGCATGTCGGGGTTCATGAAGGGTTCGCCGCCCGTAAACCCGATCTCGATGGGCTCAGGCCCGGCCATGTCGAAGACATGCGCCGCCTCCACCGCAGTGATGTAGACGAGGCGGTCGTCGGTCGGGCTCGACCGAATGTAGCAATTGGCGCATTCGATATTGCAGAGCGTGCCGGTGTTGATCCACAGCGTCTTCAGCGCGTGAAACGGCACCTGCGCGCGGGTCTCGCCCTTCGCGGTGATGTCGGGATGGCTGAATTTGATCGGTGTGGCATCGGTCATGGCCGCGAGCCTAGCACGAGGGCGCACCTCACTTCCGCTCACGATCCCGCGATTTTCGGGACCTTTCCGGGCCTTTTCGCAAGCATGCGCCCATGCTAGAACCGCCCTCGC
>JAHBYM010000075.1 GCA_019635975.1 Parvibaculum sp.
AGCTCTGATCAGCCCGCCGTCGCGCCGCCATCGATGACGAGTTCGGCGCCGGTCATGTAGCGGGATTCGTCCGACGCGAGATAGAGAACGCCCATCGCGATATCCTCCGGCACGCCAGCCTTGCCGAGTGGCGCCATCGCCGCGGCCAGCACCGCCGGATCGACGGCATTGCCCTGCGCCGCGCCACCGAAAACGGCGCGCGTTTCGGGTGTCACCTTGGTCCAGATTGGCGTGTCGATGACGCCCGGATGCACAGAGTTGACGCGGATATTGTCGCCAAGCTGCGCCATTTCGAGCGCCACGGCTTTTGCAAACAGACGCACCGCGCCCTTGGTCGCGCAATAGCCCGACATGCCCGGCGCGCCGGTGAGCCCGGCGCCCGACGACATGATGACGACCGAGCCGCCGCCCGACGCGCGCATCGCCGGGATCGCGTGTTTGGTGCCGAGAAACACACCGTCGAGATTGATCGCCGTCTGTCGCCGCCAGTCTTCCAGCGAGAAACTTTCGCACAAGCCGCCGACGCCGATACCGGCATTGTTGACGAGAACGTGAAACCCGCCGAAGTCGGCGACGGTGGCGGCCACCACCTCCGCCCATCGCGCTTCCGAGGCGACGTCGTGGTCGAGGAAGCGGGCCTTGCCGCCCGCATCCCCGATTTCCTTTGCGACGCGCGCGCCGCCTTCCCTGTCGATGTCGCTGACGACGACCGACGCCCCCTCGCGCGCCAGCACTTTCGCGCAAGCCTCGCCGATGCCCGATGCGCCACCCGTGACGATGGCGACCTTGCCTGCAACCCGTCCCATGATGCGTGTCCCTCGGGCCTTATTCGGCCGCCGCCTTGATGCGCTGTTTGACCGGCGGAAGCTTCTGCAGTTCCGGCATCACTTCGCGCGCGAAGAGCCGCATGTTGCGTTCGGCATCGTCCCAAGGCATCCCGGAATAGGAGAAGACGCCGGTGAAGTGATCGGAATGAATCCGCGCCGAGGTTTCCGCGATCTTCTGGTAGCACTGCTCGGGCGTGCCCCAGATCTGCAGGTCGAGGAAAAACTTGACCGCCGCATCCTCGCCGACTTCGCGAATGCCCTGCTGCATCTTGGCGTAGTACTCGTAGCCCTTGAGGTTCTTCATGTGGTCGGCGCGCAACTCGTAATGCTTCAGCACCGAGTCGTAATAGGCGCCGATATATTTGACAGCACCTTCATAGGCGGCCTGTTCGTCCTCGTGGCAATAGGTCCAGCCGAATTGCAGCGTCGGCGGTGCCTCGGTGCCGGTATATTGCAGATACTTGGCGCGGTAGCTGTCGAGTTCGGGGATCAGTTCTTCCCACGGCTTTTGCGGGATCACCAGAATGCCGACGCCGAGCTTCGCCATGATCTCGACGGATTCGGGGCTGACGGCCGCCGCATAGGAGCGCCCGCGGAACGACTTGAACGGGCGCGGGCGGATGTCGCGGCGCGGCTGCTTGATGTGTTCGCCGTCCATCTCGCAATAGCCTTGCTCCAGTCCTTCGAGCAACATCTGCGCATATTCGACGAAAGCGCCACGGCTCTTGTTCATGTCGAGGCGGTAGCCCTCGAACTCGATGCGTCCGAGCCCGCGTCCGATGCCGAGGATCATGCGGCCGTTCGACATATGATCGAGCATCGCCACTTCCTCGGCGACGCGCATCGGGTCGTGCCAGGGCAACACGATGACCGCCGAGCCGAGCTCGATATCCTTGGTGCGGCCCGCGAAATAGGACAGGAACTGCGTCACGTTCGGGCACATCGTGTAGTCGGTGAAGTGATGTTCGACGCTCCACAGCGACTGGAAGCCGAGCGGTTCGGCCATCGCGCCCAGCGCCAGTTCTTTCGTGTAGACCTCGCGGTCGTCGCGCCCGCATCCTTCCGGGTTCTGGAAGATCATCGCCATGCCGGTTTTCATTCTGTCTCCTCCCTTTGTTTCGTTTCCCGTATTTGATTCGTATAAGGATTATCCGGTGATGCCCGCGCCGCCGCCGAAATGCGCCTGCGCCCAGGCCGAGCGAAACAGGAACAAGCCTATGCCGATATAGGCCACATATTCGAGTCCCATCGCGAGCCAGCGCGCGTCGTGGACGAGATAGGTAGTGGTTTCGATCAGGCAGACGGTCGCCATCGCCGCATAGCCGCAGGCAACCGCCGTGGGCGTTGCAGGCCAGCGCAGCGCAAGGCCGCCGAGAAAGAGCGAGGCCGTCAGCAGCACGGATGTCCAGTGGGCGAGGAGGACGCCATGCGGAAACAGCGGATTGGCGACAGGTGGCCAGGGCACATCGAGGCGAAACCACTCGGCGAAGCCCATCAGGGCCCAGATCAGAAGGCCGGCGTGAAGGACGACAAGTCCGGCAACGACGAGCTTCGGCAGCGTGATGCTCATGTCGGTTCCTCCTCTCGATTTGCCAGTAACGATCATTACTGTAATAATGATCATTATTGCGGTTTGCCGCGCTGTCAACCCTGTTTGTGAGTCCGATGCTGAAAAGAGCCCCCTCGAAGCCGCCGCGTCCCGACCCCGAGGAACGTATCCTCGCCGCCGCCATCGAGCTCTTCGCGGCCGAGGGGTATGCAAGCGTTGCGGTGCCGGAAGTTGCGGCGCGGGCGGGAGTGGGGCTGGGTACACTCTACCAGCGCTTCCCGAGCAAGGAGGCGCTGGGCAATGCCGTTTTCCGCCGCTGCAAGCGCGCCTGGGCCGCGGCAACGCTCGACATCTGGCCGGAAGGCGAGCCGCCGGAAACGCAGTTCCGCCTCTATTGGGAGCGCCTCTCGGCTTTTGCCGAGAAGCATCGCGACATGGCGCTCTACAACGAGCGCAATCCGATCGGCCATGCCTATGACGCCGAAAGCCTGGCGCTGCGCGAGGAGCTCGACCGGCGCTCCGAGGCCGTGCTGAGGGCCTGGGTGAACGCCGGCGCGGTCGCCGATCTGCCCTTCGAGGTGATGGCGGGGCTGATCCACGGCTCGTTTCAGCGTATTCTGGAACTGTCCGTTCCGGCGCGCCAGCGCCAGAGCCTGATGGACGAGACCGGCCGGGCGGTATGGCGGGCGCTGGAAAAACCCGATTGACAGGCGCCTGCAACGAATCCGTCATAGGTTTGTCATAATCTTGAGCGATAGCAACGGCTTAACCGCTCCGACCCTGAAAGCCGACCGATGACCACGCCGCCCAATGCCGAGGCCGCAGTTGAGACATCCGCGCCCGCCGCCGTCCCGGCGATTGGAATGGACGATCCGGCGCGCTTCATCAACCGCGAGCTTTCCTGGCTGGCCTTCAACATGCGCGTGCTCGAGGAAGCGCAAAACACCATCCATCCGCTTCTGGAACGGCTTCGTTTTCTCTCGATCTCGGCATCGAACCTCGACGAATTCTTCATGGTCCGCGTCGCCGGCCTGCGCGGCCAGGTGAGCGCCGGCGTCGAGACGCTGAGCCAGGACGGCTGCACGCCAGCCCAACAGCTCGACCGCGTCAACGACATGGCCAACGAGCTGATGCGTGAGCAGCAGAAGCAATGGGACGGCTTGCGCCGCGAATTGCGCGATGCCGGCATCGCCGTCATCGAGCCCGACGAAGTGACGCCGGAAGAATTTTCCTGGCTCGAAACCCGCTTTCTGGAACAGGTCTTCCCGGTCCTGACGCCGCTGGCCATCGATCCGGCTCATCCTTTTCCTTTCATTCCCAATCTCGGCTTCGCGCTTGCCATGCAATTGCGCCGTGTCGGCGACGGCAAGCTGATGGACGCGATGCTGCCCGTGCCGACACAGGTCGAACGCTTTATACGGCTGCCGGCATGGGACGGGGATAACTCGATCCGCTTCATCAGCCTCGAAAACATGATCGGTCTTTTTCTCGACCGTCTGTTCCCCGGTTACACGGTGATCGGGCAGGGGGCGTTTCGCCTGCTGCGCGACAGCGACATCGAAATCGAGGAAGAAGCCGAAGACCTGGTGCGCTTTTTCGAAAGCGCGCTGAAGCGCCGCCGCCGCGGCAGCGTCATTCGCCTGAAGATCGAAGCGCGTACGCCGCCCTCGCTGCGCAACCTGGTGGTCAGCGAACTCGGCGTTACCGAGCGCGAACTGGTGACGGTGGATGGCCTGCTCGGTCTTGCCCAGACGAGCCAGTTGATCGTCGACGACCGCCCCGACCTCAAATTCACGCCCTACAACGCACGCTTCCCTGAACGCATCCGCGATCACGGCGGCGATTGCTTCGCCGCGATCCGTTCCAAGGACATCATTGTCCACCACCCCTACGAGTCGTTCGACGTCGTCGTACAGTTCATCCGTCAGGCCGCTGCCGACCCGGATGTGGTGGCGATCAAGCAGACGCTTTATCGCACTTCGAAGGACAGCCCCATCGTGCAGGCGCTGATCGAGGCGGCCGAGGCCGGCAAATCGGTGACGGCGCTGGTCGAACTGAAGGCGCGTTTCGACGAGGCGGCCAACATCGTCTGGGCGCGCAATCTGGAGCGCGCCGGCGTGCAGGTTGTGTTCGGATTCATCGAATTGAAGACCCACGCCAAGATCTCGCTGGTGGCGCGCCGCGAAGGAGGCGCATTGCGCTCCTATGTGCATTTCGGCACCGGCAACTACCACCCGGTCACGGCCAAGATCTATACCGACTGCTCGATGTTCACCTGCGACCCGCGTCTCGCTCACGACGCGGCGCAGGTCTTCAACTACATCACGGGCTACGCCGAACCGAAGGAGCTGCAGCTTCTGTCGATCTCGCCGATCGGCATGCGCGCGCGGCTGCTGGCCGACATCGAAGCCGAGATGGAACATGCCCGCGCCGGCCGCCCGGCCGCCATCTGGGCCAAGCTCAATTCGCTGGTCGATCCGCAGATCATAGACACGCTCTACAAGGCAAGTCAGGCCGGCGTCAAAATCGAACTGGTGGTGCGCGGCATTTGCTGCCTGCGTCCCGGTGTGCCGGGCCTGTCGGAAAACATCCGCGTCAAGAGCATCATCGGGCGCTTCCTCGAACATTCGCGGATCGTCTGTTTCGGCAACGGTTACGGCTTGCCCAACGACAGGGCCAAGGTCTACATCGCATCCGCCGACTGGATGCCGCGCAATCTCGACCGCCGCGTCGAGGTGCTGGTGCCGATCCTCAACCCCACCGTCCACGATCAGGTCATGGACCAGATCATGGTTGCCAATCTCAAGGACAACCAGCAAAGTTACGCATTGGGTCCGGACGGTCGTTACGCGCGAATCGCCGTGCGGCCGGGCGAGGAGCCCTTCAACGCCCATGCCTACTTCATGAACAATGCGAGCCTTTCCGGGCGTGGCACATCCCTCAAGAAGAACCTGCCGCCGAAATTCGACATCAAGACGGCTGGGCGCTAACTTCCGGCGTCAAACGGCGGAGGTCATGCATTGAGCCGCGGAAAACCCGGCGGCCGGTTCGGCATTGTCGACATCGGTTCCAATTCGGTGCGCCTCGTCGTCTATGCGGGCGCCGAGCGCAATCCGGTGCTTGTTTTCAACGAGAAGGTGATGGCCGGTCTCGGCCGCTCGCTCGGTTCGACCGGGCGGCTCGATCCCAAGGGCATCGACCGCGCGCTCGATGCGCTGCGCCGCTTCATGGCACTGAGGGAGCAGATCGGCGTCCCGACCCTCGTCGCGGCGGCAACCGCCGCTGTGCGCGATGCCGAGGACGGGCCGGAATTTCTCGCCCGTGCCGAAAAGGTCTGTGGCTTCAAGATCGACCTGCTCTCCGGCGCCGATGAGGCGCGCCTGTCGGCACAGGGCGTCCTGTCGGGCATTCCCGAGGCCGAAGGACTGGTCGGCGATCTCGGCGGCGGCAGCCTCGAACTGGTGCCGGTCGCTGGCGGCAAGCCCGGCCCCGGCGCCACGCTGCCCATCGGCCCCCTGCGCCTGATGGACCTCGCGCATGGCAGTCTTGCCGAGGCCGAAGCCGTGGTCGACCGGGCGCTCGGCGAGCATGACTGGCTCAGGAACATACAGGGCAACCGCTTCTACGCGGTCGGCGGCGTCTGGCGAAATCTTGCCCGCATCCACATGGCGCATCGCGACTACCCGATCCATGTGCTCCACCAGTACACGATCCCGGCGCGCGACGCCGCCGACATCGCCCGCCTGATCGAGAAGCTCGGGCCGAAATCGCTCGCCCAGATTCCCGATGTGTCGGAGCGCCGCGTCGAGGCCTTGCCCTTCGGCGCACTGGTGCTCGACAAGGTGATCGCCGCCATGAAGGCGAAGGAAGTTGTGATCTCCGCTTATGGGTTGCGCGAGGGCATCCTGTTCGACCGCCTCAACAAGAAGGAGCAGGCGAAAGACCCGCTGATCGCCGGTTGCCGCGATCTCGCCGGGCGTCTCGCGCGGTTCCCGCAGCACGGCAGCGAATTCTTCAAATGGACGTCGCCGCTTTTCGGCGACGGCGTTCTGGGCGAAACGGAAGCGGAAGCGCGCCTGCGCCGCGCCGGGTGCATCCTTGCCGACATCGGCTGGTATGTGCATCCCGACTACCGGGCTCACCATGCGATGATGCAGATTTTGCTGGCGCCCTTCTCGGGCGTCGACCATGCGGGCCGCCTGTTCCTCGCCCGCGTCGGCTACCACCGTCACGAGGGCAAGGGCGAGCCTCAGATGTTCGGCAACATCGCCGGCCTGATCGGCGAACGCGACCATGAGCGCGCGCTGGTGCTCGGTCTTGCGTTGCGGCTCGCCTTCACGCTGTCGGGCGCCACCATGGGCATGTTGCCGAAGACGAAGCTCGAAGCCGGAAAGAACACGCTGACGCTTGTCGTCCCGAAACGCCACGAGCCGCTGATCGGCGAAATTGTCGCCAAACGTCTCGGCGCGCTGGCCCGCGCAATCGGCCGAAAGGGCGACATCCGCATCGGAAAATAGCGCGTCAGCGCTTGCCGGTCTCGATCAGCACGATCCGCTTGCCCTTGACGCCGATGGCGAGCTCACCGCGCTTGAGCTTCAGTGCGTCCTCGCCGAAAAGTTCGCGGCGCCAGCCCTTCAGCGCCGCCACATCGGCTTCGGCATGCGCGGCGATCAGTTCGAGATCGGCGACATTGGCGACAAGCTTCTGCGCCACGTCGTGTTCCTCGCATTTGATCTTGAGCAGGACCTTCAACAGTTCGACCAGCGGTCCGATGCCCGGCGGCAGGGGCTCCGGGCCGTCGACCACCGGAATGTCCTCTTCCTTCATCGCGAGGCCACGCTCGATCGCTTCCATCAGGCTCGCGGCGGAGCGGCTGTTGGAAAAGCCCTTCGGAACCGCGCGCAGGTTGTCGAGATCGGACAGCGCGCGCGGAATTTGCGTTGCGATCTCGGCCAGCGCATCGTCCTTCATGATCCGCGAGCGCGGCATGTCGCGCTCTTGTGCCTGCCGCTCGCGCCACGCGGCCACCTCGACCAGCACCGCAAGGCCGCGCGTGCCCCGGAAACGGCCCTTGACCCGCTTCCAGGCGTTTTCCGGCCGCATCGCATAGGTCTCGGGGTCCTGCAGCACCGACATCTCCTCGGCGACCCAATGCGCCCGCTTCGTTTGCGTCAGGCGCTTGGCCAGCACTTCGTAGATGGTGCGCAGATAAGTGACGTCCTTGATTGCGTAATTGAGCTGCTTCTCGCTCAAGGGCCGGCGCGACCAGTCGGTGAAGCGCGACGACTTGTCGACCTCGCCGCCGGCCAGCCGCTTGACCAGCGTCTCGTAGCCGACCGAGTCGCCGAAGCCGCAAACCATCGCCGCGACCTGCGTGTCGAACAGCGGATCGGGGATCGTGCCGCCCTCATGGGCGAAGATTTCGATGTCCTGCCGCGCCGCGTGAAAGACCTTCACGACCTGCCGGTTGCGCATCAGCTCGTAGAAGGGCGCAAGGTCGATATCGGGGGCCAGCGGGTCGATAATGACCTCGTCTTCCGGCCCGGCGAGCTGGATCAGGCAGAGGATCGGCCAGAAGGTCGAATCCCGCATGAATTCGGTATCGACCGTGACATAGCCCGCCTTGGAGAGCCGCCCGCAAACAGCCCTCAGGGCCTCGTTCGTCGTGATGATTTCCATGCGCCGCTCTATAACCGATCTCTCCGATCCTGTCGCGGGTCGAGGAAACCGGAGCGCGCTTTTGCCGGGTCCTAGGACGCGGCCTTTTTGACGCCGATGCCGTTGTCGTTGATGAACTCGATGCCTGCCGCTTCCAGGGCTGTCCGGATCGCGAGAACGGTCGCGTAGGTCGAGTGAATGGCATCTCGGGATGCTTCGACCCTTTTGATTGTAGGAATTGAAAGTCTGGACGCTTCGGCAAGTTCCCGCTGACCCCAGTTCAAAAGGGCTCGGGCGGCTCTGATTTGTTCGGCTGTCACCATATGCGTGTTACGTGCTCCAGCCAGTTCCGGATCGACGTGGCCAGAAGAAGACGCGTTTATGCTTTCCGCATAAAATTTTATTCATTTAGTTGCAGATTTGATGCCAGTGGTATATTTTTAGCGTCAACTGGGGGAATGCGGGGCTTTGGTCCTGAGTTTATTTAATCATTATACATGGTTAGAGTCCGATGCGTTGCGGCAATCGGACGCTGAGGCAATCTTTTTTGTTGTTTGCGTTGATTGTGAGTTAAAGAGCCGAGATCACGGAAGCCCGACGTTCCTCCAGGTTGAGAAGGAATTTCATAGGTGATATGTGGCTGCCAAAACGCCTGCGGCACTGCTCGATTCGGGAATTGAAGCCGTCTGGGCCATATTAAGGGCCGCCCGGCCGGACGAGATAGACAATCTGACATGGAGATCGCCGCTCGCCGAACGGATCTCACATGCCGTTTGCACCGTATTCCCTTTCTCCACGATAGATCGTGACCTCCGCAACGCCCATCTTCTGCTGGCTGCGTCGAACGCTTGTTCATCCGGTGTTGGCCTGAATCTCGATATCGGCCTGGCCATAGGGGCCCGCGCGCTCCACAGGCGGATTTTAAACATCGAACTGGCCGGGCCGATGGATGTCCTCGCGCGTTTCGACATACTTCTTGTGCATATTCGTGAGGCTTGGATAACCGACAACGACGATCTGGTGTGGTTCGTAAGCCAACTGAGAAAGCAGTTCGCGGCGGCGATCTCGACCCCGTCTTTTGATCCCCCGGGAAAGCAGCTGCGGAGCCCGGACAGCAAGCATCTCGCGATACTGAAACTGATTACCGGAGATCCCCCGGAAAAAGAGCCCGCGATCTGAACGGCTCCTCCGCGACCGGCCGCCCTTGACAAGGCCGCCCGATCCATGCGCTTTTCGCCCGCGGTAGACGGAAAATCTGCCGCTTTCTCCGATTCGTGCTGGAATCTCAAGGCTTTACACCATGACCCGTTTTCGCAGCCACCGCTGTGGCGAGCTTCGCAAATCGCATGTCGGCGAGACCGTCCGTCTCTCGGGCTGGGTCCACCGCAAGCGCGACCATGGCGGGCTGCTGTTCATCGACCTGCGCGACAATGACGGGCTGACCCAGCTTGTCTTCGATCCCGACCGGGCGGCGGCCTTCGGGCTGGCCGAGAAGGTCCGTTCCGAATTCGTCATCATGGTCGAGGGCGCCGTCGTGGCGCGCACAGGAGAGACGGTAAACCCGAACCTGCCGACCGGGGATATCGAGGTCGCGGTCGCTTCGATGGAGGTGCTGTCGGAGGCGCAGGACCTGCCGCTGCCGGTCTTCGGCGAGCCGGACTACCCCGAAGACATCCGCCTGACCTATCGCTTTCTCGATCTCAGGCGCGAGACGCTGCACGCGAACATCCTGCTGCGCTCGAAAATCATCGCCGATATTCGCCGCCGCATGACGGAAGCGGGCTTCAACGAATTCCAGACGCCGATCCTGACCGCTTCGTCGCCGGAAGGCGCGCGCGATTTTCTGGTGCCGTCCCGCATGCATCCGGGCAAGTTCTATGCGTTGCCGCAGGCGCCGCAGCAGTTCAAGCAACTCATCATGGTGGCGGGCTTCGACCGCTATTTCCAGATCGCGCCCTGCTTTCGCGACGAGGACGCGCGCGCCGACCGCTCGCCCGGCGAGTTCTACCAGCTCGATGTCGAGATGAGCTTCGTCGAGCAAGACGACGTATTCTCGGCCATCGAGCCGGTGCTGCACGGGCTGTTCGAGAAATTCGCGAACGGCCGCAAGGTTTCGCCTTATCCTTTCGTCCGCATTCCTTATGCGGAAGCGATGCGCAAATACGGTTCCGACAAGCCGGACCTGCGCAATCCGATCGAGATGCAGGGTGTGACCGATCATTTCCGCGGCTCGGGCTTCAAGGTCTTTGCCGGGCTGATCGAAAAGGACCCGAAAGTCGAAGTCTGGGCGATCCCGGCGCCAGGCGGCGGCAACCGCGCTTTCTGCGACCGCATGAACTCATGGGCGCAGGGCGAGGGCCAGCCGGGCCTCGGCTACATCTTTTTCCGCGAGGAAGCGGGCGCGCTGGAAGGCGCGGGGCCGGTTGCCAAAAACATCGGCCCGGACCGCACCGAAGCGATCCGCACGCAACTTGGCCTCAAGGCGGGCGACGCGGTGTTCTTCGTCGCAGGTGTGCCGGCGAAATTCACGAGCTTTGCCGGCGCCGCGCGCACCCGCATCGGCACAGAACTCGGCCTTGTCGAAGAGGGCGTCTTCAAATTCTGCTGGATCGTCGACTTCCCGATGTTCGAATGGAACGAGGACGAGAAGAAGATCGACTTCTCGCACAATCCGTTTTCGATGCCGAATTATCCGCTCGACAGGTTCCTGGCGCTGGGCGAGGGCGATGCCGAGGAAATTCTCGGGATCACGGCTTTCCAGTACGACATCGTCTGCAACGGCGTCGAGCTGTCGTCGGGCGCCATCCGCAATCACAAGCCGGACATTATGTACAAGGCCTTCGGCATTGCGGGCTACGACAAGTCGGTGGTCGAAACCAAGTTCGGCGGCATGTTGAATGCCTTCAAATATGGCGCGCCGCCGCATGGCGGTCTGGCACCCGGCATCGACCGCATGGTGATGCTGCTGGCCGGCGTCGAGAACCTGCGCGAGGTAACGATGTTCCCGATGAACCAGCAGGCGCAGGACCTGCTGATGCAGGCGCCTTCGGAGGTCGAGCCGAAGCAGTTGAAGGAACTCCACATCCGCGTCGTGCCGCCGCTGGAAAAGAAGGGCGGCTGACGCGCCCTTCGGTCGCGGTGACGCGCGGCTTTTTCTGCTGCTAGGATGGCCGTCCACCTGCAAGGGAGGAGGCCATGCGTCCCGCACGGATCTGGATTCTCGTCGCCGACGGGCAGAAAGCCCGCTTTCTCGCCAGCGAAAAGCGCAACGAAGACCCGGCGCCCGCGCTGCCCGACATGATCGTCCCCAATCCGCCGACCCGCGAACAGGGCACCGAACGCCCCGGCCGCGTCCATGAAAGCGTCGGCGCCCGCCGCTCGGCCTATGAGCCGCCGACCGATGCACACCGTCAGGCCAAGCGCGACTTCGCCCGCATGGTCGCCGACACGCTGCTCGAAAAGACGCGCGAAAGCGCCTTCGACAAGCTGATCGTCGTTGCGCCGCCCGAAATGCTGGGCGATCTGCGCGGCGCGCTCGCGCCCGAAACGAAAGCACGCCTGATCGGCGAGCGCGCCAAGGACTACACCGAACTGACGCCGCGCGAGATCAAGGAACAGCTTGCCGGCGACTTCAACATCTGACGCACACGCCTAGAGCGGCGGCGTCGTTTCGTCGAAGACCGGGATCGGCAGCGCGTCGACCGGCACGATGTTGCCGTTCGACGCCGTGATCGCGTCGCCCGCGACATTGGCGCCGAATTCGCCGCCATAGCGGATCGGATCGCGCGTGCCGTCGATGCGGACCTTGCCGCGCTGCAGCGTCGTCGCTTCGGTCACCTGGCCTCGCAGCGTCTCGGGCGTGTGGCGGCCGGTGACGATCTGGTAGAGCAGCAGCGCGCGGGCATTTTCCTTCACGCTCGGGTTTTCGCCCGACAGCATGTCGTTGACGCCGCCCGGCTGCGCGGCCAGCGCCGCATCGGTCGGCGCGAAGACGGTGATCGTGCCTTGCGTGTAGCGGAACTTCAGGTCGTTGGCCTCGATCATCCGCGCGAGCA
>JAHBYM010000076.1 GCA_019635975.1 Parvibaculum sp.
ACCATCACCCAGCGCACATAATCGATGACGGTTTCGCCGCGCTGGTTGCGGCCCGTCGAGCGCACATAGACGGTTCCGGTCTCGCCGTTGGAATTTTCCTTGAGCCCGATCACTTTCGATTCGGTCGAAAGCGTGTCGCCCGGAAAGACAGGTTTCAGAAACTTGCAATCGGCATAACCGAGATTGGCGACCGCGTTGAGCGAAATGTCGGGCACCGTCTTGCCGAAAACGATGTGGAAGGCGAGGAGATCGTCGACGGGCGCGGTGGCGTAGCCGGCCTTGCGCGCGACTTCCGCCGAGGATTGCAGCGCAAAGCGCGAACCGAACAGCGCCTGATAGAGCGCGGTGTCGCCTTCGCTCACCGTGCGCGGCGTCGCGTGATGCAACACCTGCCCGACCTTGAAGTCCTCGAAGAAATTTCCCGGATTGGTCTTCGACATCGCGCTCACTCCGCTACTTCCTCAAGCTCGGCGATCGCATCGGCGATAGCGACGATGCGCTCGGCGATTTCGGCATGCAGGATTTCGACCATGCGGCCCTCGACCTTGAGGACGCCCTTGCCCTTGTTTTCCGGCAGCTTGAACGCGGCGATGGTGGCGCGCGCCTGCGCGACCGTCTCGGCGTCGGGCGAGAAGATGCGGTTGCAGGGATCGAGCTGCGAGGGATGGATCAGCGTCTTGCCGTCGAAGCCCATGTCGCGGCCCTGTTCGCAGATCGCGGCGAAGCCCGCCTCGTTCTTGATGTCGTTATAGACGCCGTCGAGAATGACGAGCCCGTAGGCGCGGGCGGCCAGCAGCGCGAGGCCGAGCGAGGCGAGCATCGGCGTACGGTCGGCTGTATGCGCGGCACGCAGTTCCTTGGCAATGTCGTTGGTGCCCATCACCCAGACCGACATGCGCGACGCCGGCTCGCGCGCCTTGGCGGCGATCGCCTGAATGTTGAGCAGCGCCAGCGGCGTCTCGATCATGCACCAGAGTTGCAGGCCGGGCCGGGCGCCGGCATCCGACAGCGACTCTTCCGCGCGCTCGACATCGGCGGCCGAATTGATTTTCGGCACGAGGATGGCGTCGGGCCCCGCCGCGACGGCCGCCTTGATGTCGTCCCGGCCCCAGGGCGTGTCGAGCCCGTTGACGCGGATCGCGATTTCGCGCTTGCCGTAACCGCCTTCCTTCACCGCCGCCGCAACCTGCGCGCGCGCCTCTTCCTTGGCGTCGGGCGCCACCGCGTCCTCGAGATCGAGGATCAGCGCATCGGCCTTGAGATCGCGCGCCTTTTCGAGCGCCCGTGCGTTCGAACCCGGCATGTAGAGAACGCTGCGGCGCGGGCGGGCGGTTTGGTCGGCCATGGGATCGGGTCTCCGGTTCGCGGGGAATGCGAAGCGGACACTATAAAGAGCGGGGGCGGCTGTGAAGCGGAATCAGCCCGCAAGACGCGCCGTCGCGCGCGGCAGCACGCGGGCATAGGGCATGCGCACCGTGATCGTGGTGCCCTGACCGGGCTCGCTGTCGATGACGAGCGTCGCCCCGTGCATTCGCGCCAGCGCCCGCGTCAGCGGCAGACCGAGGCCGGTGCCCTCGGTCGTATAGACATTGCTGTCCTTGCCGATCTGGCGGAAGGGCTCAAGCGCGGTCGGAATGTCGGCTTTCGCCATGCCGATGCCGGTATCCGAAACGCGGAAGGCCATGCGCTCGTCGGGCTCCATGAAGGCCGCAAGCTCGATATGGCCGCCCTTGGGCGTGAACTTGACGGCATTCGAGACGAGATTGAGCAGGATCTGGCGAAGCGCCCGCTTGTCGGCATTGAGCAGCGGCAGCTCCTGCTCGACAGTGACGCCGAGATCGACACCCGCCTCTTCCGCGCGATGGCGCATCATCCGCTCGCAGCTCGCCACGACCTCGATCACGTCGAGCTCTTCCTCGTAAAGCTCGTAGCGGTCGGCCTCGATCTTGGAGAGATCGAGAATGTCGTTGATGAGGCTGAGGAGATGACTCGAGGATTTGTGGATGTCGACGACATAATCCTTGTAGCGTTCGTTTTCGATCGGCCCGAAAAGCTCGCCATTCATCACTTCGGAAAAGCCGATGATCGCATTGAGCGGCGTCCGAAGCTCATGGCTCATATTGGCGAGGAATTGCGACTTCGAGGCGTTGGCAAGCTCGGCGACGTCGCGCGCGTCGCGCAACTGGTTGGCCGTGCGCTCGCGCTCATTGACCTCGCGGTTGAACTTGTCGAGCACCAGATTGTAGCGCGTGGCGATCTCGCCGGCTTCAGTGAAGGGCTCGACGCGCAAGGGTTTCGAGAAATCGCCGCGCGCCGCCTGTCCCTCCATCGCCCCCAGCACGTCGAGCAACGCGCTTGAGGCGCCATGCTCGGCGATGTTGAGACCGATGCGCTCGGCCTCCGCCGACACGCGCAAGGGATAGAAGCGGTTGACGAGGCGCAACACGACATAGGCGACCGAGAAGGCGAAGAGACCGGCCGCGGCAACGCCCTGTGCCTGCACGAGGAATTGCTCGAAACGCGTGTGACCGTGCGGGAACAGCGACACGTCGCCGAAAATCGCCACGGCAAGCGTGCCCCAGATGCCGGCCGCGAGATGCACCGGCACGGCGTCGACCGCATCGTCGATCTCAAGCCGTTCGAGGAGGTGGCTCGCCATGTAGCAGACGATGCCGCCAATGGCGCCGATCAGCACGGCGGCACTCGTGTCGACAATGTGACAATTGGCAGTGATGGCGACGAGGCCGGCGAGAATGCCGTTCAGCGTCTGCTGCACATCCGGCAGCCCGCGCGCGAACCAGCTGAGCCCCGTGGCGGCGAAGCCGCCGGCGGCGGCCGCCAGCATCGTGTGGACCAGAATGAAAGGAACGGAAGCGTCGAGCGCCAGCGTCGAGCCGCCATTGAAGCCGAACCAGCCGATCCACAACAGGAACATGCCGAGCGTCGCCATCGGCATGTCATGCGGCTCGATGCGCCCGCCATCGGGACCGAAACGGCCGATGCGCGCGCCCATGACGAGGATCGCGGCAAGCGCGATCCAGCCGCCGATCGAATGCACGACGGTTGAGCCCGCAAAATCGACAAAGCCTTTTACCTCAAGCCAGCCCGCCGCTTCGCCGGCGAGAATGCCGCCCCAGGCCCAGTGACCGAAGACCGGATAGATCGCCATGCTGAGCACGGCCGCCGTGATCAGATAGCCGCGAAAGCTCATGCGCTCGGCGACGGCGCCGGCGACGATGGTGGTGGCGGTGGAGCAGAAGGCGAGTTGGAAAAAGAAGAAGACCATGACCCAGGCCATGCCCGCCGATGCGTTGGCGGCGCCGCTCTGGAAAGCGAACCCCGAAAACCCGAAATACCCGGCGGCGCTGGCGCCGAACATCAGCCCGAAGCCGACCAGCCAGAAGCCGAGACCGGCGACGCAGAAATCCATCACGTTCTTGACGGCCACGTTGATGGAATTTTTGGCGCGCACCATGCCGGATTCGAGGCAGGTGAAACCGGCCTGCATCAGGATCACCAGGATCGTGCAGACGAGAACCCAGATCGTGTCGATCGATTGTGCAGCGCTGCCCACGATCCGCCCCCGGAATACGCATGGAAAACTGACGTCGGCGTCAGATTACAGGGCGAAAAGTAAATTTTTTGCGCTGCGGGATTCGCGAAGGGCCAAAAAGCCCGCGGAAACCCTGCACAAAACATGTGCAGGGTTTATCGACAGGTTAACGGGGGGCCGAACCGCGATTTGCTTTGTGGACGGAATGTCGCGCAAAGACTGGTGCGCGCGATGCGGGACGCAACGCTCACGCGGCCTTCTTGAGATGGCGTGCGCCCAGAATTTCGGCAATCTGAACCGCATTGAGCGCGGCGCCCTTCCTGAGATTGTCGGAGACGACCCAGATGTTGAGGCCGTTCTCGATCGTCGGGTCGACGCGGATGCGGCTGATATAGGTCGCGTAATCGCCGACGCATTCGATGGGCGTTACATAACCGCCATCCTCGCGCTTGTCGACGACGAGACAGCCCGGCGCCTCGCGCAATATGTCGCGCGCCTCGTCGTCGGAAATCGGACGTTCGAACTCGATGTTGACGGCCTCCGAATGGCCGACGAAAACCGGCACGCGCACACAGGTGGCCGTGACCTTGATCTTCGGATCGAGGATCTTCTTGGTCTCGGCCATCATCTTCCACTCTTCCTTGGTCTGGCCGTCTTCCATGAAGTCGTCGATATGGGGAATGACGTTGAAGGCGATCTGCTTGGTGAACTTGCCCTCGCCGATATCGTCATTGACGAAAATGGCGCGCGTCTGACTGAAAAGCTCGTCCATCGCTTCCTTGCCGGCGCCCGAGACCGACTGATAGGTCGAGACGACGACGCGGCGGATGCCGGCGGCATCATGCAGCGGCTTCAGCGCCACGACCATCTGCGCCGTCGAGCAATTGGGATTGGCGATGATGTTCTTCTTCGCATAGCCGGCAATCGCCGATGCGTTGACTTCCGGCACGATCAGCGGCACGTCGGGGTCCATCCGCCAGCGCGACGAATTGTCGATGACGACGCAGCCTTGTGATCCGATCTTCGGCGCCCACTCGCCCGACATCGTGCCCGACGTCGCCATCAGGCAGATGTCGGTGCCCTTGAAGTCGTAGGTGTCGAGGGCGCGGACCTTGAGGTCGCGGTCGCCGAAAGAAACTTCGGTGCCCTGGCTGCGGCGCGAGGCAAGCGCCACCACTTCGTCGGCCGGAAATTCACGCTCGGCGAGAATGTTGAGCATTTCGCGCCCGACATTGCCCGTGGCGCCGAGAACGGCAATCTTGTAGCCCATGAGTCTTTCTCCACCCGCCGTTTCAGGATGTCTTCGTTTCGCTCAGCACGGAGAGGATCGTCTCCGCTACACCTTCCACATTTTTCCACACATCGTCGTTCCAGTATCTGAGCACCCGGTAACCGTTCGCCTCGAACCAGGCATCGCGCTTTTCGTCATGCGCAAGGCCCGCCTCCGCCCCATGCTGACCGCCATCAACTTCAACGACGATCCGTGCCGAATAGCAGAGAAAGTCGGCAACATAGGGGCCAATCGGGCATTGGCGACGGAAATGAAAGCCGTCATGCTTCATCTCCTTCAGATAGACCCAGAGCTTGCGCTCTGCATCCGTCTGGTTTCGCCTCAGATAACGTGCGCGCTCATTGGCCATTGCATCGGCATTCTGGCACGGAACGCATTCGCCACATCTTCACCTCCCCCTCGCGGGGAGGTCGAAAAAACGGCGCGCCCGCGACGGTTTTTCGGGTGGGGGGCTCGGCGCCGCACCAACCCGAATTTCTCACCGGGCTTGTTGAGCGCCGCAGACCCCCACCCAAAAATCGTTGCTTCTCAACGATTTTTGAGCCTCCCCGCAAGGGGGAGGCGAATTTCGCGGGGAGCCGCCGGGCTTTCTCTCCTACCCGTTCAGTTTGGCGAGCGCCGCGAGGATCGCGTCGCCCATCTCTTTGGTGCCGACTTTTTTCATGCCCGGCTGCATGATGTCGCCGGTGCGCAGACCGTCCGCCAGCACGGTATCGACCGCTTTTTCGAGGAGGTCGGCATCGGGCCCAAGCTCGAAGGTGTAGCGCAGCGCCATCGCGAAAGAGAGGATCGACGCAATCGGGTTGGCCGCGCCCGTGCCGGCGATGTCCGGCGCGCTCCCATGCACTGGCTCATACATCGCGCAGGCCTTGCCGGACGCATCCTTTGCGCCGAGAGACGCCGAGGGCAGCATGCCGAGCGATCCCGTCAGCATCGAAGCGATGTCGGAAAGCACGTCGCCGAAAAGATTGTCGGTCACGATCACGTCAAACTGCTTCGGGTTTCGCACGAGTTGCATCGCGCAATTGTCGGCGAGCATGTGCTCGAGCCTGACGTCCGCGAACTTCTCCTTGTGGAGCTTCGAGACTTCCTCGTACCAGAGCACGCCCGACTTCATCACATTGCGCTTCTCGACCGACATGACGCGGTTGCCGCGCTTACGCGCGAGATCGAAGGCAACCTCCGCGATGCGGCGGATTTCGCCGGTCGTGTAGACCTGCGTATCGACGCCGCGGCGCTCGCCGTTTCCGAGATCGGTGATTTCCTTCGGCTCGCCGAAATAGACGCCGCCGGTGAGTTCCCGCACGATCATGATGTCGAGACCCTCGACAATCTCGCGCTTCAGGGACGAGGCATCCGCCAGCGCCGCGAAGCAGAGCGCGGGACGGAGATTGGCGAAGAGTTCGAGATCCTTGCGCAGGCGCAACAGGCCCGCTTCCGGGCGGCCTTCATACGGCACGTTATCCCATTTCGGCCCGCCGACTGCGCCGAGCATGACGGCGTCTGCCTTCTTCGCCTTCTCGACCGTTTCGTCGGTAACGGCGACGCCATGCGCGTCGTAGCAGCAGCCGCCGACAAGCTCGTGCTCGACCTTGGCGCCGAACTTTCGGTTGTCGTTGTACCAGCCGATCACGCGCTCGACTTCGCCCATGACTTCCGGGCCGATGCCGTCGCCGGCGACGATGAGGATATTCTTTGTCATATATTTTTCTTTGCTTCGCGTGTCAGAGCCAGGGCTGTTCGGCTTCGAGCTTCTTTTCGAAACCGGCGATCTTTTCGACCTTCTTCAGCGTGAGACCGACGCCATCGAGGCCCTCAAGCATGCAGTGCTTGCGGAAGGGGTCGATGTCGAACTTGATGACGCCGCCATCCGGCCCGCGGATTTCCTGTGCCTCGAGATCGACGGTGACGACGGCGTTCGACCCGCGCTCGGCATCGTCCATCAGCTTGTCGACATCAGCCTGCGGCAGCACGATGGGCAGGATGCCGTTCTGGAAGCAATTGTTGTAGAAGATGTCGGCGAAGCTCGTCGCGATGACGCAGCGGATGCCGAAGTCGAGCAGCGCCCAGGGCGCATGCTCGCGCGACGAGCCGCAACCGAAATTCTCGCCCGTGACGAGTATCTGCGCGTTCCGGTAAGCTGGCTTGTTCAGCACGAAATCCGGAATCTCTTTTCCATCGTCGTCATAACGCATCTCGTCGAAGAGGTTCTTGCCGAGGCCTGTGCGCTTGATCGTCTTCAGGAACTGCTTCGGGATGATCATGTCGGTATCGACATTGATGATCGGCAGCGGCGCCGCAACACCCGTCAGCTTGTTGAACTTGTCCATCAGAAATCCCTCACATCGACGAAATGGCCTGCGAACGCCGCCGCGGCCGCCATCGCCGGCGAGACGAGATGCGTGCGGCCGCCGCGGCCCTGACGGCCTTCGAAATTGCGGTTGGACGTGGACGCGCAGCGTTCGCCGGGCGCGAGCTTGTCGGCGTTCATCGCAAGGCACATCGAGCAGCCAGGCTCGCGCCATTCGAAGCCCGCTTCGAGGAAAATCTTGTCGAGGCCTTCCTTCTCCGCCTGCGCCTTCACAAGACCGGAACCGGGCACGACCATCGCATTGACGGTGGACGCCACCTTGCGGCCCGCCTTGATCGCCTTTTCGGCGATCGCGGCGGCGGCGCGCAGGTCTTCGATGCGTCCATTGGTGCAGGAACCGATGAAGACGCGGTCGATCTTGACGTCGACGATCGGCGTGCCGGGCGTAAGCCCCATATAGTCGAGCGCGCGGCGCATCGACGTCGCATGCGACGCGTCTGCCACATCCTTCGGATCGGGAATGCGATCCGTGATCTTGATGACGTTTTCGGGGCTCGTGCCCCAGGTGATCAGCGGCGGCAGGTTGGCGATGTCGATGGTGATTTCCTTGTCGAACTTCGCGCCTTCGTCGGACGGCAGCGTCTTCCAGTATTCGACCGCCATCTCCCACGCCTTGCCCTTGGGCGCGCGCGGGCGGCCTTCCAGATAGGCATAGGTCTTTTCGTCGGGTGCGATGAGGCCGGCGCGGGCCCCGCCTTCGATCGTCATGTTGCAGACGGTCATGCGGCCTTCCATCGAAAGATCGCGGATGGCCTCGCCCGCATATTCGATCACATAGCCGGTGCCGCCCGCCGTGCCGATCTCGCCGATGATCGCAAGCACGATGTCCTTGGCGGTGAAACCTTCCGGCGCCTTGCCCACCACGTTGATGCGCATGTTCTTCGCCTTGGACTGGATCAGCGTCTGCGTGGCGAGCACATGCTCGACCTCCGACGTGCCGATGCCATGCGCCAGCGCCCCGAAGGCGCCATGCGTCGAGGTGTGGCTGTCGCCGCAAACGATGGTGGTGCCGGGCAGCGTGAAGCCCTGTTCCGGCCCGACGATATGCACGATGCCCTGACGGATGTCGGACATTTCGAGATATTCGACGCCGAAATCCTTCGCATTGTGTTCGAGCGTCTCGACCTGGATGCGGCTCTCTTCGTCGGCAATGCCCTTGGAACGGTCTGTCGTCGGCACATTGTGATCGGCAACGGCCAGCGTCTTCAGCGGCGCGTGGACGGCGCGCTTCGCCATGCGCAGACCCTCGAAGGCCTGCGGGCTCGTGACCTCATGCACGAGATGCCGGTCGATATAGAGAAGGCCCGTGCCGTCCTCGGCCATCTCGACCAGATGCGCGTCCCAGATCTTGTCGTACATCGTCTTGGGCATGGTGCGGGGCGACATTTCGCTTTCCTCGTCGTTCGGAATTTTTGTTCAGTGTAGCCCATAACAAAAACGGGCCGGGGCCTTCAGGCGCCCTGCCCGCTTTTCGATACGGTTTCCGCGGGGTAGCGGAATAAATCAGGCGGCGCCGTTTTCCTGGCTGCGGGTCTTGTGGTCCTGTTTCTCGGTAATTCGGGCAGCCTTGCCGCGCAAGCCCCGCAGGTAATAGAGCTTCGCCCGGCGCACGCGGCCCTTGCGCACGACCTTGATCGAATCGACCAGCGGCCCGTAAAGCGGGAACACGCGCTCGACACCCTCGCCATAGGAAATCTTGCGGACCGTGAAGTTCTCGTTGATGCCGCCGCCGGCGCGCGCAATGCAGACGCCTTCATAGGCCTGCAGGCGCTCGCGCGTGCCTTCGACCACCTTCACATTGACCTGCAGCGTGTCGCCGGGGGCAAAGTCGGGGATGGTCTTGCCGCTCGAAAGCGTGGCCATCTGCTCCTGATCGAGCTGCTCGATGATATTCATGGTCTCAAACCTCGGATATGAAGGCGTTCGGGCTGCAAAAGGGACAATCCCGGCCCGGAAGCGCGCTTCCGTAACACAAATTATGCCCCGTGGCGACTGCCATCAGGGTTTCTTCCGCAGAAAATCGTCCCAAAGGTCGGGCCGTCTTTCCCGCGTCGTCCTTTCGGCCTCGGCACGGCGCCAGGCCTCGACCTTTTTATGGTCGCCGGAGGTCAAAACCGGCGGAATCTCGCGGCCCTCGAAGGTCTGCGGCCTTGTATAATGCGGGTACTCCAGAAGCCCGCTTTCGAAGCTTTCCTCGGTCCCGGACGCCTCCTTGCCCATAACCCCCGGCAGCAGCCGGACAACCGCGTCGATGAGCGCGATGGCCGCCGGTTCGCCCCCGGAAAGGACGAAATCGCCGAGGCTGACCTCCTCGATGGCCCGGGCCTCGATGACCCGCTGATCGAGCCCCTCGAAGCGCCCGCAAATCAGCGCCACGCCGGGCTCCGCCGCCAGTTCCCGGACCCGCGCCTGGCGGAGCGGCCGCCCACGCGGGCTGAGATAGATCAGCGACCGCGGGTCGCCCGCCGGGTGAACCGCATCGATCGCCGCGGCCATCACATCGGCCCGCATCACCATGCCGGGCCCGCCGCCCGACGGCGTGTCGTCGACCGAACGGTGCCGGTCGGTCGCGAAGTCGCGAATGTCGACCGCCTCAAGCCGCCAGCGCCCTGTTTCGAGCGCCCTCCCCGCAAGCGACAGGCCGAGCGGCCCCGGAAACATCTCCGGGAAGAGCGTCAACACGGTCGCGGTCCAGACGTCACGCACCATCGGGTTCCTCGCCGCCGCCATCGAACGTACCGAGCGGCGGATCGATGACGATGCGCCCGCCGGCAATATCGACTTGCAACACATTGGCCCCGGTAAAGCCCATCAGCACCGTCGCCCCGCCATCCGCAGGCGCTATCTCGAGAAGATCGCCGGCGCCGAAATTATGCACGCCGGCGACCGTGCCGTAGTCGTGGTCATCGGCGCCGACGGCACGAAGCCCGACGAGATCGGCGTGATACCAGCCCTCGTCATCGCCCGCCGGCGGCAGCCTGTCGCGCGGCACATAAAGCTCGGTGCCGCGAAGCGCCTCGGCCGCGTCGCGGTCGTCGATACCGCCGAGCCGGCAGAGCACCAGCTCCTTGACCATGCCCTTCGCCTCGATGGCGAAGCGCCGCGCCCCGTCCGCCGTCTCGACCGGCCCGTAAGCCGCGACGCCTTCCGGCGCCTCGGTGAACGGTTTGACGCGGACAAGACCGCGCACGCCATGCGCGCCGGCAACGACGCCGAGACAGACTTTCCGTTGCGAAGCCTCGGCCATCGGCGCGCGCTGCAAAGCCGGTTAGGCCTGCGCCTCTTCGGCAGGCGCCTCGCCTTCGGCCGGCGCTTCGGCGGCAGGCTCTTCGGCCGGCGCCTTGGCGGCCTCGGCGGCTTCCTCGGCCGCGATGCGCGCCGCTTCGAGACGCTCCTGCGCCTTCGCCTTGGGCTTCGACTTTTCCGGGTTGTTGCGCGCCTTGCGCGTCCAGGCGCCTGCCTCGTCGAGGAAGCGCGCGACGCGGTCGGTCGGCAGCGCGCCGTGACCCAGCCAGTGCTTGGCGCGCTCGATGTCGAGCACGAGACGGTCCTTGTTGTCCTTCGGCAGCAGCGGATTGAACGTGCCGATCTTTTCGATGAAGCGGCCGTCGCGGGGCGAGCGCGTGTCGGCGATGACGACGCGGTAGAAGGGACGCTTCTTGGCACCGCCGCGGGCGAGCCTGATTTTCAGAGCCATCTTGTCTTGCCTTTCAGGTAACCGGCGCGCAATGCGCCGGGATTGATATTTCGTCCGTACACAAACCGCTGCGCGACGCGCACCGGCACTATTTCTTTTTCTTTCCCGGCGGCAGGCCCGGAAGGCCGCCCCCGAAACCCGAGCCGGGCAGCCCCGGCAATCCGCCCGCGCCGCCGAGGCCGCGCGGCAACCCGCCGCCCGGCGGCAGAAGTTTTTCGAGCGCTTTCGGATCCGACGCCATTTCGGGCGGCATTTCCGGCGCACCGCCGCCGAAGAGTTTCGACAGCATGCCGCCCTTCTGACGGCCCATCGCCTTCATCATGTCGGCCATCTGACGGTGCAGTTTCAGCAGGCGGTTGATTTCCTGCACCTCGGTGCCGGAGCCGCGCGCGATGCGCTTCTTGCGGCTGGCATTCAGTACTTTCGGGTTGCGCCGTTCGTCCTTGGTCATCGACGAAATGATCGCCGCCTGACGCTTGACGACGCCGTCGTCCATATGCGCATTGGCGGCCTGCATCTGCGCCTTGCCGACACCGGGCAGCAGCCCGAGCACGCCCTTCATGCCGCCCATGCGTTTCATCTGCGCGAGCTGTTCGGCCATGTCGTCGAGGTCGAACTGACCCTTCCGCATCTTCTCGGCCATCTTGTTCGCCTTGTCGGCGTCGATGGTCTCCGCGGCTTTTTCAACGAGGCTGACGACATCGCCCATGCCGAGAATGCGCCCGGCGACACGGTCGGCGCGGAAATCTTCCAGCGCGTCCATTTTTTCGCCGGTGCCCAGCATCTTGATCGGAACGCCGGTGACGGCGCGCATCGAAAGCGCCGCGCCGCCGCGTCCGTCGCCGTCGACGCGCGTCAGCACGATGCCGGTGACGCCGACACAGGCCTTGAAGGATTCGGCGACATTGACCGCGTCCTGACCGGTCAGGCTGTCGGCGACAAGCAGCGTCTCATGCGGATCGGTCGCGTCGCGCACCTGCGCGACCTCGGCCATCAGCTCTTCGTCGACATGAATGCGGCCGGCGGTGTCGAGCATCAGCACGTCGTAGCCGCCGAG
>JAHBYM010000077.1 GCA_019635975.1 Parvibaculum sp.
CAGTTCAACATGAAATGGGTCGAGCCCGCCGGCCTCGTGAAGTTCGACTTTCTGGGATTGAAAACCCTCACCGTTCTCGATCAGGCGGTAAAGCTCGTTGCTCGCCGCGGCATCGACATCGATCTGCTGAACCTTCCGCTGGAAGATGAAAAAACTTTCGAGATGCTGACGCGCGGCGAAACGGTCGGCGTGTTCCAGCTTGAAAGTTCGGGCATGCGCGATCTGGTGCGTCAGGCCCGCCCCACCAACATCGAGGACATCATCGCCCTCGTCGCGCTCTACCGGCCGGGCCCGATGGAGAACATCCCGAAATATCTCGCCTGCAAGCATGGCCGCGAAGAGCCCGAATTCCTGCACGAAACCATCGTGCCCGTGGTGGAAGATACCTACGGCGTCATCATCTATCAGGAGCAGGTGATGCAGATCGCGCAGGTCTTCGCCGGCTACTCGCTCGGCGAAGCCGATCTGTTGCGCCGCGCGATGGGCAAGAAGATCAAGGCCGAGATGGAGGCGCAGCGCGCTCGTTTCGTTTCCGGCGCGGTTGAGCGCGGCGTCGCGCCAAAACAGGCCGAATTCGTTTTCGACCTCGTCGACAAGTTCGCCGGCTACGGTTTCAACAAGTCGCATTCGGCCTGCTACGCGGTCGTCGCCTATCAGACCGCATGGCTGAAAGCCAATCACCCGGTCGAGTTCCTCGCCGCTTCCATGAGCCTCGATCTTGGCAACACCGACAAGCTCGGCGCCTTCAAGCAGGAGGCCGAGCGTCTCGGCATCAAGGTGTGCCCGCCCTGCGTCAACCGTTCGGAGGCGATGTTCGGCGTCGCCGACGGCGAAATCCTCTACGCGCTCGCCGCCATCAAGAATGTCGGCCGTCAGGCGATGGAACATCTGGTCGAGGTCCGCCGCGAGGGCGGTCCCTTCCGCGATCTCTTCGATTTCGCGCGCCGCATCAATCCGCGCATCGTCAACAAGCGCGCCTTCGAAAATCTGGCCCGCGCCGGCGCCTTCGATTGTCTCAATCCCGACCGCGCGCAGGTGCTGGCCGCCGTCGATCTGGTGCTCGGCACCGCCAACGCCTCCGCACAGGACCGCGAGAGCCAGCAGGTCAGCCTGTTCGGCGAGGAGAGCGCCGCCGCCTCCGCCCCCGCGCTGCCCGCCGTCGAGCCCTGGCAGGCGATGCAGCGCCTCACCGAGGAATTCAACGCCGTCGGCTTCTACCTCTCCGGCCACCCGCTCGACGACTACCGCACCTCATTGAAGCGTTCCGGCGTCTCGACCCTCGCCGATCTCCTCGCCAAAAACATGCAGGCCGGTTTCGTCGCCGGCACCGTCACCGCCAAGCAGGAGCGCAAATCGAAAAAGGGCAACCCCTTCGCCTTCCTCAGTCTGTCGGACGCCACCGGCCAATTCGAGGTCGTCGTCTTCTCCGAAGTCCTCGCCCGTTCGCGCGATCTGATGGAGCCGGGCAGCTCCGTCGTCATCGGCGTCGAGATCGACCGCGCCGGCGAGGAGGTGAAACTCCGTGCCCAGACGATCCGGTCCGTCGACGAGGTGGTCAAGGACGCCGGCGAGGGCCTGAAGGTCTTCATCGAGGATCCGGCCTCCCTCGAACCCCTGAAGGCGCGTCTCGGCGAGCGCGGCAAGGGCCTCGTCTCGCTGGTCCTGATGGGCGAGGGGGGCAGGGAGGTCGAGCTGCGTCTCAAGGGCCGCTACCGCGTCACCCCGCAGATCCGCGGCGCGGTAAAATCGATCCCCGGCGTGGTCGAGGTGCAGGAGATATGACAGTTACGTGACAGTTTTTTGACAGTACGATGACAGTCGCTGATCCGGCATTCGTGGATAACCCTGCAAGGGCCCGTCCGCGCTTGCATTTTGACCGTTTTGCGCCTATCAAGGCGCCATTCCACACGCGGGGTTCGGCTCTCCCACTTCCTTTTAGTGAAGGAAAACATAGGGTTAGTCGGTCCGGTGCGACATCTGTCGTTCACTCCCCGCGGAGGTTCAACCGGAAAAGGAGCACAAGTGCCATGGCACTTCCCGATTTCTCTATGCGTCAACTTCTGGAAGCCGGCGTTCACTTCGGCCACCAGACCCACCGCTGGAATCCGAAGATGGAACCCTTCCTCTTCGGCGACCGAAACAACATACATATCATAGACTTGGCGCAGACCGTCCCGCTGCTCCACCAGGCCCTTGTCGCGGTCCGCGACGCGGTGGCCGGCGGTGGCCGCGTGCTTTTCGTCGGCACCAAGCGTCAGGCGTCCGACCCCGTTGCGCAGGCTGCGAAGCAGTGCGCCCAGTACTACATCAACCACCGCTGGCTCGGCGGCATGCTAACCAATTGGAAAACCATCTCGAATTCGATCCGGCGCCTGCGTCAGCTCGACGAGATGCTCTCCGGCGAAGCCAAGGGCCTGACCAAAAAGGAAGTGCTGAACCTGACCCGCGAGCGCGACAAGCTCGAACGCGCCATCGGCGGCATCAAGGACATGGGCGGCCTGCCGGATCTGATTTTCGTGATCGACACCAACAAGGAAGAGATCGCGATTCAGGAAGCCCGCAAGCTCGGCATTCCGGTCGTCGCGATCCTCGACTCCAATTCCAATCCCGACGGCATCGCTTATCCGGTTCCGGGCAATGACGACGCGGCCCGCGCGATTTCGCTCTACTGCGATCTCGTCGCCCGCTCGGTCATCGACGGCATCTCGCAGAGCCATGCGGCGTCGGGCGTCGATGTCGGAGCCGAGGCAGAGCCCGTCGTCGAGGTGCCGGCGACCGCCGAATAAGGCGCATCGCCGTTCCGCTTCATACGATTACCGAGGAAATACTAATGGCTGAAATCACCGCGAGCATGGTGAAGGAACTGCGCGACAAGACCGGCGCAGGCATGATGGACTGCAAGTCGGCGCTCAACGAAACGGGCGGCGACATGGAAGCGGCCGTCGACTGGCTGCGCACCAAGGGTCTCGCCAAGGCGGCGAAAAAGGCCGGTCGCGTCGCGGCCGAAGGCCTGATCGGCGTTGTCGCGGAAGGCACAAAAGGCGCCATCGTCGAAGTCAATTCCGAAACCGACTTCGTCGCGCGCAACGAGCAGTTCCAGAAGATGGTGAGCGACATCGCCTCCGCGGCACTCGCGACCGGCGGCGACTTCGACAAGCTCGTCGCCTCGACCTATCCCGGTGCGTCGAAATCCGTGAAGGACTACGTCACGGAAATGGTCGGCACCATCGGCGAGAACATGAACGTGCGCCGCGCCGGTTCGATCTCCGTGTCGGATGGCGTGGTGTCGGCCTATGTCCACAGCGCCGTCGTGCCGGGTCTCGGCAAGATCGGCGTGCTGGTGGGCCTCGAGTCGACCGGTGACAAGGCGAAGCTCGCCGAATTCGGCCGGCAGATCGCCATGCATATCGCGGCGACCAATCCGCTTGCGACCCGGACCGACGAACTCGACCCGGCCGTCGTCGAGCGCGAGCGCAATGTGCTGATCGCCGAAGCGAAGGAAAGCGGCCGCCCCGACAACATCATCGAAAAGATGGTCGAGGGCCGCATCCGCAAATTCTACGAAGAAGTCGTCCTGCTTTCGCAGGCTTTCGTGATCGACCCCGACAACACCGTCGAAAAAGCGGTCAAGGCGGCGGAAGCCGGCATCGGTGCGCCGGTCAGCGTCATCGGTTTCGTCCGTTTCGCGCTGGGCGAGGGCATCGAAAAGGAAGAATCGGACTTTGCGGCCGAAGTGGCGGCTGCGGCGCGCGGCTGAGCCGATGTGCCGATAGAATTGACGCCCCCTTCGCCATTGTGCGTTGGGGGCGTTATTGTTGGACATCCCGGCGGATTCGGCACAGGCACCGCGCCGTTCGGGTGCCCTGCCATGTCCTGATGGAAGTGAGCCCATGTCCCCGCAACCGCTCTATTCGCGCGTCCTGCTCAAGGTCTCCGGCGAAGCCCTGATGGGCGAGGGACAATACGGTATCGATGTCGATACGGTCGGCCGCATCGCGGGCGAAATCAAGCAGGCGACGGATGCGGGCATCCAGGTTTGCCTGGTCATCGGCGGCGGCAACATCTTTCGCGGTCTGTCGGGTGCGGCCAAGGGCATGGAGCGCGCCAGCGCCGACTACATGGGCATGCTGGCGACGGTGATGAACGCACTCGCCATGCAGCAATCGCTTGAAAGCATCGGTGTGCCGACGCGCGTTCAGTCGGCAATTCCGATGATGACCGTATGCGAGCCCTATATCCGCCGCCGCGCCGTGCGGCACATGGAAAAAGGCCGGGTGGTGATTTTCGCCGCCGGCACCGGCAACCCCTTCTTCACGACCGACACGGCGGCGGCCCTTCGCGCGGTGGAAATGGGCTGCGACGCATTGCTGAAAGGCACGCAGGTCGACGGCGTCTATTCGGCCGATCCCCACAAGGTCGTCAATGCCGAAAGATACGATCGCCTGACCTACATGGATGTGTTGTCGCGCGACCTGAAAGTAATGGACGCCTCGGCGATCTCGCTGGCTCGCGAGAACGGCATCCCGATCATCGTCTATTCGATCGACGACGCGGGCGGCTTCGTCAACGTTCTGACGGGCGCTGGCCGCTGCACTATCATTTCGGACGCGGCCTGATCTCGCCCGACCGAAGACAGGAAAGACCGGAAGGACAGGAAATGGCTGATACCGACTTTGATCTCGATGATGTCGAACGCCGCATGCGCGGCGCGTTGCAGGCACTCAAGCAGGAGTTTGGCGGTCTGCGGACCGGCCGCGCCTCGGCAAGCCTGCTTGAGCCCATCATCGTCGAGGCGTATGGCCAGAGCATGCCCATCAACCAGGTCGGCACGATCGGCGTTCCCGAACCCCGCATGCTGACGGTGCAGGTGTGGGACAAGGGCATGGTTTCGGCCGTCGAGAAGGCAGTCCGTAATTCCGGCCTCGGCCTCAACCCCAATATCGACGGCACCCTGATCCGTCTGCCGATCCCGGAGCTCAATCAGGAGCGCCGCGCCGAATTGTCCAAGATCGCCGCCAAATACACCGAGCAGGCCCGCGTCGCGGTTCGCAACGTCCGCCGCGATGCGATGGATGAGTTGAAGCGCCTCGAAAAAGACGCACACATGGGACAAGACGATCACAAGGCCTGGTCCGATAAAGTCCAGAAGCTGACCGACAAGATCATCGCCGAGATCGATGGCGCGCTCGCGCACAAGGAAGCGGAAATCATGCAGGTGTAACCTGTTGGGCTATACTTGGTGCATGAGGTAAAGAACGAACGTTAACCATATGTCTTTCAAGGAAAAAGTGCCGAGAGAATGATGTTGAAGTCCGGCCATACGGTAAGCGAGACGGCGCCCGGCGCGATGCCGCGGCATGTCGCGATTATCATGGATGGCAACGGACGCTGGGCGGCGAAACGGCATATGCCCCGTGTTGCCGGTCACCGGCAGGGCGTCGAAACCGTCCGCGTCATCGTCCGGGCCGCCGGTGAGCTCGGCATCGAATACCTGACGCTCTACGGATTCAGTTCCGAAAACTGGAACCGCCCGGCCGAGGAAGTCAGCGATCTGATGGGTCTGCTGCGGCTTTTCATTCGCCGCGATCTGGCCGAACTGCATCAGAACGGCGTCCAGGTCCGGGTCATCGGAGACCGCGATCATCTGGATGCAGACATTGTCGCGCTGATCGGCGAGGCCGAGGTACTAACCCGCAACAACAACCGTCTGAAGCTGATGATCGCCTTCAATTATGGCGGTCAATCGGAGATAACCTCCGCGGTGCGTCGCATCGCCCGTGAGGTGCAGGCCGGCAACCTCGATCCCGACGCCATCACGCCGGCAACCGTGTCAGCGCATCTCGACACAGCCGGTGTTCCAGACCCCGATCTCATTATCCGGACGAGCGGCGAAATGAGGCTCTCGAATTTCCTGCTCTGGCAGAGTGCTTATTCGGAGCTTGTCTTCGCCGACGCGCTTTGGCCGGATTTCACGCCGGAAGGACTACGCGCGGCGGTCGACGAGTATCGCCGCCGCAACCGCCGCTTCGGCGCGACCGGGCCGGACGACGCGACATACGGTGAAGGGTAGGCGACGATGGTGGACAACACCGGCCATCGATCGGGAGCCGCTTCCGATCTGAAAACGAGAATCATATCGGCTGCTGTGCTGGCCCCCGTTGCGCTTGGCGCCACGTGGATGGGCGGCTGGTTCTTCGCGGCTCTTCTGGCGGCCGCAGCGTTGGTCATGGCGCAGGAACTGGCGCGGCTCCTCTATAGAGCCACAGTCGGCGCCCGCGACGCAGCCGGGCTGGTGGTTGCAGGCCTTTCCGCAATCGTTCTGGCGACAGCCGGTCTGCCGGGAGCGGCGCTTGCCGCCGCCGGCGCGGTGCTGGCCTTTGCCCTGGCCGCCCGAAGCTGGAGCGGCCGGCCGATGATGCCGGCCCTCATTGCCTACTGCTATCTCGTCATACCGCTGGTTGCGCTGATCTGGCTGCGTAACGACCCGGAGCTGGGTCTTGCCGTCACCATCTGGCTGCTGGCGACGGTCTGGGCTATCGACATATGCGCGTATTTCGCCGGCCGCTTCATTGGCGGGCCAAAGCTTGCGCCGAGCATCTCGCCCAAAAAGACCTGGGCCGGCCTCGTCGGCGGCATGACCGGCGCCGCAGCAGTCGGTGTCGTCACGTCGCTCTGGATCGGTGCCGGATCGCCGCTGCTGCTGGCTTTGATCGGCATCGGCATGACCGTGCTTGAACAGGCAGGCGATTTCTTTGAATCCGCGCTCAAGAGGCGGGCCGGCATCAAGGATTCCGGCACCTTGATCCCCGGGCACGGCGGTATCCTCGACCGCGTGGACGGCCTCGTTGCGGTCGCTGCCGGCGCGGGACTTCTCGCTCTGCTGCACAACGCCGCCCATCCGGGCGCGGGAGTTTTGATTTGGCCCTGATCGCCGAGGCAGCAAACGGCCGTCTTGCCGATGCCGGCGCGGTGAAAAGCGTCACCATCCTGGGGTCGACAGGTTCTGTCGGCTGTTCGACTCTCGATTTAATTGGGCGCGACCGGTCGCGCTTCAACCTTGTGGCGCTGACGGCGCATCGCAATGTTGCAATGTTGGTTGCGCAGGCAAAGGAATATCGGCCGCATCTCGCGGTGGTGGCCGATCCGGCGTGTTTCGCGGAACTGAAGGATGGATTGAAAGGCACGGGAATCGAAGTCGCTGCGGGCCCTGAGGCGGTCGTGGATGCCGCGGCGAGGCCCGCCGACTGGGTGATGGCCGGCATCGTTGGCGCAGCCGGCCTCGCGCCGACCCTCTCTGCAGTCAAGCGCGGCGCCTGTGTGGCGCTCGCCAACAAGGAATGCCTCGTTTCGGCGGGGCCGCTTTTCCTCGATGAAGTGCGCCGGTCGGGCGCGACGCTGCTGCCGGTGGACAGCGAACACAATGCAATCTTCCAGGTGCTCGACGCTGGCCGGCTGGACACCGTCGAAAGCATCGTGCTGACAGCATCGGGCGGCCCGTTCAGAACATGGACCCTGCAGGAAATGGCCAAGGCGACGCCGGCTCAGGCTGTCGCCCATCCGCGTTGGGATATGGGCGCCAAAATCTCCGTCGATTCCGCAACCTTGATGAACAAGGGGCTGGAACTGATCGAGGCTCATTACCTGTTCCCGGTCGGCGAAAACCGGCTCGATGTCATCATTCACCCGGAATCCATCGTTCACAGCATGGTGGCCTATATCGATGGGTCTGTACTGGCGCAGCTCGGCATGCCGGACATGCGTACGCCGATTGCCTATGCACTGGCATGGCCGCAGCGAATGGCGGCGCCCGCGGCACGCCTCGATCTCGCGCAAATTGGCCAATTAACCTTCGAAGCGCCTGATTTAAAAAGATTTCCGGCTTTGTCGCTGGCGCGGGAAGCGCTTCGGATAGGCGGCAGTGCACCGACGGTGCTCAATGCCGCCAATGAAGTCGCTGTTGCTGCTTTTCTGGCCGGCCGCATCGCCTTTCCGGATATGGTGTCCTTGACGGACGCTATTTTGGCGCAGTCCGGCGGGCTGGGCGCGCCTCCGGCCGGACTTGCCGAAGTTTACGAACTTGACCGAATGACCCGGATTCGGGCAGAGGAAATGGTGCAAAAAAGCGGCCGCTGACGTAGGCTGTGCCCCTTGGATGGGCACAGAGCGCCGACACCGGTCGGCCGGCGGTCGATGCGTGTCGGGGGAGCGGTCCGGCGGCCGGAAAAACGGCCGGTCGAGATCGGTATGAGTGGGACAATAGCTTGAACGCGATGGACTTTTTGTCAGGTATCGGTGGTTTCGGAGGATCGCTCGGAAGCTACGTCATCCCTTTCCTGTTCGTGTTGACGGTTGTCGTTTTTTTTCACGAGCTGGGACATTTTCTTGTGGCGCGGTGGTGCAGCGTGAAGGTTGACACCTTCTCGATCGGCTTCGGTCGCGAGATCGTCGGCTGGAACGACAAGCACGGCACACGCTGGAAGGTGAGCTGGATTCCACTTGGCGGTTACGTGAAGTTCGCCGGCGACGAAAATGCCGCGAGTGTGCCCGATCGCGAACGCCTTGCGCAGGTATCGGCCGCCGATCAGGAGCATCTTTTCCACTTCAAGCCGCTGCGGCAGCGCGCGGCGATTGTGGCGGCCGGGCCGATTGCCAACTTCATTCTGGCGACGGTCGTCTTTGCGTGCATTTTCACCTTTGTCGGACGAACGGTGGCAACGCCCATCGTGGACGATATCGTGCCGGACAGCCCGGCGGCCGCGGCGGGGTTTGTCGTCGGCGACCGGATCGTCTCTATCGACGGCACGCCGGTTTCAAGCTTTGAAGCGATGCAACGCATCGTTTCGACGAGTTCATCGGAACTGGATTTCCGCGTCGATCGCGGTGGCATCGAGGTTCCGATCCGCGCGAAGCCGGAAGTCCAGGAAGTCGTCGACAATTTTGGCAATGTCCATCGGATAGCGCGGCTCGGCATCCAGCGTCACGGCGGCGCCGGCAATATCGAAATTGTCCGCAGCGATCCTGTGAGCGCACTCTGGCTGGGCGCCAAGGAGACATGGTTCGTCGCGGAGCGGACGTTGAACTACCTCGGTGGTATCGTGACGGGCCGCGAACCCGCCGATCAATTGCGTGGCGTTCTGGGGATCGCGCAGGTGTCGGGGCAGGTAGCGACCATCGGCTTTATGGCGCTTTTGAGCATGGTCGCCGTTTTGTCGGTCAGTATCGGATTGCTCAATCTCTTTCCGGTGCCGCTGCTTGATGGCGGGCATCTTCTGTACTATGCGGTTGAGGCTGTCCGCGGACGGCCCCTCGGCGAACAGGCGCAGGAATACGGCTTTCGCATCGGCCTTGCGCTGGTGATGATGTTGATGGTCTTCGCGACATGGAACGATCTGGTTCATCTTCAGGTCTTTTCGTTTCTGACAGGGCTTTTTAGTTGAATGCTTCACAATTCGTCGGCTGACGACGAGCGTGGAATTGGTTGTGTCGCCGGCTTACGGCCGGTGCATCAAGACAGGCAGGGGACAGGATGGGGCGACTAGCCGGATTTTTGGCCGGAATTGCGAATGTCGGCATATTCGTCGGCGCGCTTGTCATGGCCTGGACGCTTTCAGGCGCCGCATACGCCCAGGAAGTGCCCGGTGGACCGACAATTACCCAGATTTCCGTACAAGGAAACCAACGCATCGAGTCCGATACCGTGCGGTCCTACATGATCATCCGGGAGGGCATGACCTATGACCCGGCACTCGCTGACGCCTCTCTCAAAAGGCTGTTCGAGACCGGTCTGTTTGCCGATATAACGATGCGTCAGGAAGGCAACCGTCTCGTTGTGTCGGTCGTCGAAAATCCGATCGTCAATCGGGTCGCCTTCGAAGGCAACAGCGCGCTCAAGGAAGAGGATCTGCAAAAGGAGGTTCAGCTTCAGCCGCGCGTCGTCTATACGCGGGCAAAAGTGCAGGGCGACGTCTCGCGCATGATCGAGCTTTATCGTCGCAGCGGCCGGTTTTCCGCCTCCGTCGAGCCAAAGGTGATTCAGCTTCCGCAGAACCGCGTCGATCTTGTCTTCGAAATCACCGAGGGTCCGAAGACGAAAATTGCCTCGATCAACTTCATCGGCAATACGCAGTTCAGTGATGGAAAGCTGCGCGAAGTGATCTCGACCGGCGAATCCGCGTGGTGGAAGTTTCTTTCGTCGTCGGACACCTATGATCCCGATCGCCTGACCTACGACCGCGAATTGCTGCGCCGTCACTACCTGCAGCGTGGCTACGCCGACTTCCGCGTGGTTTCGGCGGTTGCCGATCTAAGCCGCGACGACGCGGCTTTCTACATCACCTTTACGGTCGATGAGGGCGAGATCTATGAGTTCGGCGATATCAAGATAACCACGACCATCGATACGCTCGATCAGGCGGAGCTCGAATCGCTGGTGCTTACCAAAACCGGCGAGATTTACAACGCCGGGCTGATCGACAAGACGATCGATGCCTTGACCTTCGCCGCCGGCACGAGCGGCTATGCATTCGCCGAAGTCAGGCCGCGCGTAAACCGCCGCAAGGACGAACGCGTCATTGATTTGACGTTCCAGATTACGGAGGGTCCGCGCGTCTACGTTGAACGCATCAACATCACCGGCAACTCGCGCACCCTCGACAAGGTCGTGCGCCGGCAGATGCGAATGTCGGAGGGTGACGCTTTCAACAAGGTGTTGCTCGATAGGTCGGAGAAAAATATCCGCGGCCTGCAGTATTTTTCGAGAGTGACCGTGACGCAGGATCCGGGGACCGCACCCGACAAGACGATCCTGAATGTCGACGTTCAGGAACAATCGACCGGGTCGCTGACGTTGAGCGCAGGCTTTTCAACGCTCGACAATGCCGTTGCGGGTATTCAGTTGTCGGAACGCAACTTTCTCGGTCGCGGTCTCCAGTTGAGCACCGCATTGTCGATATCGAAGCGCCGCCAGTTGATCGAGTTTCACTATACCGATCCCTATTTCCTGGATCGCGATCTCGTCGGCGGTTTCGACCTCTTCGGCAGTGAGACCAACTTCCAGAATGAATCGTCGTTCGATTCCCGTTCGCAGGGTTTCGGATTCAGGTTTGGCTTCCCGTTGTCCGAGAAGAGCCGGTTTCTGGCCCGCTACCAGTTCCGTTTCGACGAGATTTTCAACGTTCATCCGTTTGCGTCGAACGCGGTCAAGGCAGCGGAAGGCAGCGACTACCGGTCGATCGTCGGATACGACTATTATTATGATAACCGCAACGATCCCGTTGAGCCGACTGGCGGCTGGGACTTCCTGTTTACGCAGAATTTCGCCGGCTTGGGCGGCACGGTTCGCTATGTATCGACGGAAGTGCTGACGCGATACTACTACCAGCTCACCGAAGGATTTCTTACGAGCTGGCGTCTCGACGGTGGTTATATCCAGGCGATCGGCCAGGACGTTGAGCTCAATGACCATTTCTTCAAGGGCGGCAACACAATTCGGGGATTCGCCCGTGCTGGCGTCGGTCCGCGCGACCTTGCCTCTCCGAACAGAGACGCCGTGGGTGCCAAGGCATTCATTTTCGGGACGTCGGAATTGTCGTTTCCCAACGGTCTGCCTGAGGCGCTGGGCATCCGGACATCGGTTTTCGCCGACGCCGGTTACATTGGTTATTCGGATTTCGACAGCGCGATCTACCCGGGTGTCGTGGATGACTTCAAGCCACGTGCCTCGGTTGGTCTCAGTCTCTATTGGCAATCGCCGTTTGGCCCGATCCGCCTCGACTTCGCTAACGTGCTTCTGGACGAACCGTATGACGAAAGGGAGTCGTTCCGTTTCAGCGCCGGAACGTCGTTCTGAGG
>JAHBYM010000078.1 GCA_019635975.1 Parvibaculum sp.
AGCACGGCGAGCACGCGGTAGGTCTCGCCGGCCTGCAGCGGCACCGGCCGGCCCGTGACATGGTTCGGGGCGGCGTTGACGCAAAGAACGATATCGCCGGGTCCGACTGCGTCGCTCATGGCTTCCATCCCTTGTCCGGCGCGAGACCGGACTTCGCCCCGCAAGGGGGACAGGTCAGAGCTGTTTCAGCATGTTTTCGGCGCCCGAGACTTCGGCCTTGCCGCCGGCGGGCTCCATGTTGAGGCTTTTGACGACGCCGTCCTCGACCAGCATCGAATAGCGCTGCGAGCGCATTCCCATGCCGAAGCCCGAGCCGTCGAAACCGAGGCCGAGCGCCTTGGTGAATTCGCCATTGCCGTCGCCGAGCATCGTCACCTTGCCGCCAGCGCCCTGCGCCTTGCCCCAGGCGCCCATGACGAAGGCGTCGTTGACCGAAAGGCAGGCGATTTCGTCGACGCCCTTGGCCTTGATCGTGTCGGCGTTCTGGATGAAGCCGGGCAGGTGCTGGTTGGAGCAGGTGGGCGTGAAGGCGCCGGGCAGCGCGAAGACGACGACCTTGCGGCCGGCGAAATATTCCGACGTCTTGAGCGGCGCGGGGCCCTTGTCGGTCAGTTGCATCAGGGTCGCATCGGGAATGCGGTCTCCGACCTTGATCGTCATGGCTGGCTCCTTGGTGTGTTCGGGTTTTTCGGGTGATTGTTGGGGCGCATTAAAGCGCCAATCGGCGCCGCCCGCCAGCCCCGGCGGGGGTCCCGCGTTTCAGGGCGTCCACCAGGCGATATGGGCGGTTTCGGCGCCGGCGAGGATGAAGCCGAGCCTCTCGCCGGCGAGCGCGGCGGCCGAAAGCGCGCCGACCTCGACGGTGTAATGCAGGGTGTCGCCGGCGCGGCGGACATCCGGCACGCCGAACCAGAGGCCTTCGGGGCCGTCGATGATGAGTTGCGGCGCGGCGCAGGGGCGCGGGCAGCCGGTATAGGCGATTTCGAGCACCGGCGCTTCGGCCTCGCGCCAGCGGATGGCGAGCACTTCAGGGTCGTCGAGCGGCTGCGGCAGGCGGGCGAGCGCGGCGACGAGGCGCGGCAGGTCGGGCGAGGGTTCGGCCTGCGCGGCGGGCGGCACGGTGAGCGCGAGGTCCGCGTCGCGCGGGACGCAGATGCTGTCGGAACAGACGCCATAGGTCATGGCGAGGTTCAGCGCGACCGGCAGGCTCGCATCGGCGGGCACGACGCGGAGCGGCCAGACGACTTCATCCACATAGCCATAGGTGACGTCGCCCGGATCGTCGAAGCGGCGCGGCGCCGGCCAGGCGAGATCGATGTCCGCGACATTTTCCGACGCCGACCAGTCGAACGCGGGCGCGATGCCGCTGTCGCCCGGATTTTTCCAGTAGGTCTTCCAGCCGGGCGCGAGGCGCATGCCGATGCCGGCGAGAAACGGCGCGCCGTCATGCGCCGCGACCGCCGCTTCGATGGCGACGGCAGACGCGCTGTCGGCACCCGCCGACGCCGCGGGCAGCGGCAACAGCGCGACTGCCGCCGCGCCGAGCAGCGTTCGCCACCGGTTCATCGATTTCCGCACATGCAATCCTTCTTCGCCGGTTGTCTTCCAGAATATCAGATCGCACAGACCGGCGAAACGCCGCGCGATACATGATGCGTGACATGGGGCCCGCGAGAGGGCAGGATTTCAGGCGTGCAACACGCCAACGGCCGGAGGCAGGCAGCCCATGAGCCCGATGTCGGCGGATTTCAGCTACCAGCCCGGCGATGACGGGTTTCTCGAAGGCAAGATGCTGATCGCGATGCCGACGATCGGCGATACGCGGTTCGAGCGGACGCTGATCTATATGTGCGTTCACAATCCGGACGGCGCGATGGGCATCGTCGTCAACAAGCCGGCGCCCAACATCACCTTTCCCGATCTGCTGGAGCGCCTGTCGATCGCGATTCCGGACGCGGCGGAGCGGATCACCTGCCCCGTGCTTGTCGGCGGGCCGGTGGAAATGGGCCGCGGCTTCGTGCTGCATACGCAGGATTATTTCTCGGAGGAATCGACGCTGCCGGTCGACGCGGATGTCGGCTTGACGGCGAGCGTCGACATTCTGCGCGCGATGGCCGGCGGCCACGGTCCGCGCCAGGCGTTGCTGGCGCTCGGTTATGCCGGGTGGGCGCCCGGCCAGCTCGATGCCGAAATCCAGAGCAATGGCTGGCTGCATTGCGACCCCGACCCGGATTTACTGTTCGGCCTCGACATCGAGACGAAATATCACAAGGCGCTGGCGAAACTCGGCGTCGATATTTCGCTGCTGTCGGGCGATGCCGGCCACGCGTGACGCGTTCCGGCTTTTTGTTTTGTCGCGTTTCCGGACGGTGAACCGGCGTCCACTTCACCTGGAAACGCTCTAGCGCCGCCAGTGACGGGCGATGAAGTCGAGCGCCTCGGCGGCGGGCATCGGCTGGCCGAAATAATAGCCCTGCCCGTAGTCGCAGCCCATGTTCGCGAGATCGCGCGCCTGCGTCTCGTTTTCGGTGCCTTCGGCCACCACTTCCATGCCCAGATCATGCGCCAGCGTCACCATGGAGCGGATGATCAGCGGCGTTTCACGGTCGGCGGACATGCCGGCAACGAATGAACGGTCAACCTTCAGCGTGTCGAAGGGAAAGCGCTGCAGATAGCTCAGGCTCGAATAGCCGGTGCCGAAATCGTCGAGCGACAGGCCAGCGCCGAGCGCCTTGAGGCGCGTGAGCATCGTCGCCGCGAATTCCGGATTTTCCATCACCAGCGATTCCGTGACTTCGAGCTTCAGTGAGCCGCGCTCGATGTCGATGCGGTTCAACACCCGCTTCACATCCTCGATCAGGTCGTGACGCAGCAACTGCCGGCTCGACACGTTGACGCTGACGGTCAACGGCCGCTCCATCGGAAAGAGCTTCTGCCAGGTCGCCAGTTCCTCGCTCGCGGCGCGAAGCGCAAAGCGCCCGATATCCGTGATGACACCCAGCTCCTCGGCGAGCGGCACGAAATCGTCCGGCGCAAGCAACCCGTCCTTCGGATGGTTCCAGCGGATCAGCGCCTCGAAGCCGCGCACGCCGCCATCCGTCAGCGACATGATCGGCTGGTAGTAAAGTTCCATCTCCTTGCGCTCGATCGCATGACGCAGATCCGTTTCAAGCGTCAGGTTGTCGTCGGTCTCGGCGCGCATTGCCGGCTCGAACATGTCGATCCGCGCCTTGCCGAGGCGCTTGGCGCGATACATCGCGATTTCGGCCTCGGTGAAAAGTTCTTCGGGGTTTTCATGCGCATCCTCGCAGATCGCCACGCCGATCGACGATGTCGGATAGACCTCGTGACCCGCCACCTCGATCGGCTGGCGGAGAAACTCGCTCGCCTGTTCGGCGAAGGCGCGGGCATCGTCGCGCCGGGTGCGCGAGGTCAACAGAACGGCGAAGGCATCGCCGTCGATGCGCGCCACCGTGTCGTCCTGCGTGACGAGCGACTCCAGCCGCCGGGCAATCGCGATCAGCAGCGCATCGCCGCCCGAATGACCGAGACTGTCATTGACGGTCTTGAAGCGGTCGAGGTCGATCAGCAGGATCGCGGCGCGCGGCCGATCGAGAAGGTCGGGCCGGCGAATGGCGCGCTCCAGACGGTCCATGAAGAGCGCCCGGTTGGGCAGACCCGTCAGACTGTCGTGTACGCTGTCATGCAACAGCCGCTCTTCGGCGTGTTTGCGCGCCGAGATGTCGCGCACCGTGCCGATGCATCGCGCGGTGCCCGTGTCGGCGGCGGCGACGCAACTGGCGCTGAGCGCGACCCAGCGAAAGGCGCCGTCCGAATGGCGCATCCTGAATTCGAGCGTGAACGACACGTTGCCGCGATGAAAATAGGCATTGAGGGCGGTGCGGTAGGTTTCGCGGTCGGCGGGGTGCATGTGCTCGCGCCACAGCACCTCGTTGCCGTCCAGCGTGCCGGCGTCGAGCCCCAGCATTGCTTCCACCGAGGGCGACACATAGAGCCGGTCGTTGGTCGCGTCCCAGTCCCAGACGCCCATGCGCGCACCGGAGAGGGCGAAGGCGTTGCGCTGTTCGCTGCGCAAGGTGCCGAGATCGGCACGGCGGCGGCCGCCCTGCGCGTGATAGGCCGCGGCAAAGGCAAAGAGCGTCAGGGCCGCCGTCAGGAGCCCGCCCGCAAAGGTCGTGCCCGCAAAGGTGCCGGGGACCCAGCCTGCCGTATGAAGCGCGGCAACGAGCCCCGCAAACCCGAACAGCACGGCGCCCGGAATGAGGAGCTGGGCCGGGCGGACGCCGCGGAGCGCGGCCATCACCACCAGCGGCACGCCGGCGGCGACGGCGATGGTGACGATGCCGCGCACATAGAAAGCGCCGAGCGGGACGCTGACAAGGGCCAGCGGAATGCCGGCAAGGGCCGCGTATGACATCAGGCGCGCAAGGCGCGAGGGCCATTTCGCAAGACGTTCGAGATCGAGGAAAAATCGCTCAAGCGCGAATACGGCGGCGGCGAAAAGCGCCAGCGCCGAGGTGCGGATCGTGAGATCCCATCGCGGTGCGAGATCGAAAAGCGCAGCGATGTAGCCGAACTCCGCCAGCAGCACAAGAAAGCCGGTGCCGAGAAGGCCCGCCGTCGCGCGGGCCGCGGCCACGCGGGTCAGGATCGCCAGCGCCGAGAGATAGACCGCAAAGGCCGCGACGACGGCAAGCATGCCGCCCTCGACCAGCGCCAGCCGCCGCATGAAGGACGTCCATGCATCGACGTGCCAGAGATAAAGGCCCGCCGGCGGTTCGCCGGCGTGAAGCGCCACGGTGATGCTCGTTTCGGCTTCCGCCGATATGGCAAAGACCGAAAAGCCGCGCCGCCGGTCGCCGGACACCGGCAGCGGATCCTCGCCGCCCGCGGCCACGGCGCGGTCGATCGCCTCGCGCGGCAACGGCCAGAGCAAATTGGCAATCCCCTCGCCCCGCTCGTCGGCCACCAGATAGCGCCGCACCGGCTCGGCGGAACGGTTGCGCAGCGCGACGGCGAGCCATGTCCCGGTTGCGCCATCGCCGTCGAACAGAACGACAGTGCCGTCCGCCAGCACGCCTTCGTCGATTTCGGCCGCTTCATCTTCGATTTCGCTGGTGATTTCGGCGGTGCCGGACAGCGGCGGTTCGATTGTCAGACGCTGTCCGTCGGCCTTGTATCGCTCGGCATGGGGTGTCAGATCGACGGCCGGCGCCGGGTCGTCGAGCGCCACAGCGTCGAGCGCCAGCGCCGTGCCGGGAAGCGCGACCGCCAAAAAAATCGCCGCGAGCGCGCCGCGCATGCGCGCCTTCACCTGGCCCCCTTGCCGCATCGGCCGCTAACTCCCCTTCGTAAAATCAACGGCGCGGATCGTCGCGCAAGATGGCAAATACGACGTGATCGCGCCACATGCCATTGATGCGGAGATAGCCGCGCGCATGGCCTTCTTCGGTGAAGCCGCATTTGCGCAGCACAGCGCGGGATCTTTCGTTTTCGGGCAAACAGGCCGCCTGCAATCTGTGCAACTTCAATTCCTCGAACACATAAGGGACCAGCGCCCTGACCGCGGCGGTCACATAGCCCTGCCCCGCATATTTTTCACCCGCCCAGTAGCCCAGTGTGCAGGATTGCTGAACCCCGCGCTGAACGCCCGACAGCGTGCATCCGCCGACAAGGGCTTCATCTTGCTCGCGAAAGATGAAGAAGGGGTAGGCATGATCCTCCCGAATTTCGCGGATATAGCGGCGGAGACGGCGGCGCCAGGCGGTTCGGGTCAGGTCGTCCTGCGCCCAGGTCGGCTCCCAGGGCGTCAGGAAGTCCCGGCTGTTCTCACGCAGTTGCGCCCAGGCTGCATAATCGCCGGGCTGCGGGGTGCGCAGATAGACGCCCTCGCCCAGAATGAGGGGCGCGGTGTCCGGCTTGGTGATCGAACGGAGAAATGCCATAGCGGGACGCGCCTCCCCACCGCGACCTCAACCTGCAAATCTTGCCGCGATCCGGTCATAGGATTCAAGTCCGCCGTCCTTGCCATCGAGCGGACCGATCGCCGAAAGGGCCATATGCTTGCCGCCCAGAAGCCGGCCGGCATAGCGGCGCACCGCGGCGGCATCAACCGCCTCGACGCGTTCGATCAATTCATCGATGGGCAACACGCGGCCATGGACCGTGAACTGGCGCGCAATCTGCTCGGCGCGGGACGAGGAGCTTTCGAGACCCATCATCAGGCCAGCCTTGATCTGGGCGCGGGCGCGGACGACCTCGTCCTCGGTTGCGTCCTCGCCGATCCGGCCGATTTCGCCGGACAGCACCGGCAACAGCTCGGCCACATCGTCGGGCGAGGTGCCGGCATAAACACCGAAGACGCCGGTGTCGGCGAACGACCATGAGAAGGCAAAGGTCGAATAGCAGAGGCCGCGCTTCTCGCGCACTTCCTGGAAGAGCCGCGAGGACATGCCGCCGCCGAGGACGCCGGCGAGCACCTGCGCCGTGTAATAGTCGGGATCGGAATAGGTCGGGCCCTCGAAGGCGAGCGCCAGATGCGCCTGTTCGAGATCACGCTCGATGCGGCGCTCACCGGCGGAGAAACGCGCCGTTTCGGCACCATTGGTCACGCGGCTCGGCAGCGCGCCGAAACGGTCGCGCGCCAGGGCGACCAGCGCGTCGTGATCGATGCCGCCGGCGCCCGCCAGCACCATGCCCGGTGCCAGATAGCGCTCGCTCATATAGCCCTTCAGCGCATCGCGGCCGAAACCCGACACCGTGTCGACAGTGCCGAGGATCGAGCGGCCAAGCGCCTGATCCGGGAAGGCTGCTTCGAGCAGATAGTCGAAAACCATGTCGTCGGGCGTGTCGTGCGCTTGTCCGATCTCGGAAATGATGACGCCGCGCTCGCGCTCGACCTCCTGCGGATCGAATACGGAATGCTGCAGGATGTCGGCCAGAATATCGACTGCGAGGGGCAGGTCCTGCTTCAGTACGCGCGCATAGTAAGCCGTCGCTTCATGCGTCGTGTGCGCGTTGAGATAGCCGCCGACCGTTTCGATTTCTTCGGCGATCGCCAGCGCCGAGCGGCGCTCGGTGCCCTTGAAGGCCATGTGTTCCAGCATGTGCGATACGCCATGCTGACGCAGATCTTCATGGCGGGCGCCGGTGTTGACCCAGACGCCGACCGAGGTGGTCTCCAGATGCGGCATGCTGTCGGTGACGACGGTCAGGCCATTTTCCAGCTTGGTCACTTCAACGGACATGGGCGGGCTCCTTCGACGGTTACGCAGTTACGGAGCGGGCGCGTTCACGGATGAACGCTTCGACCGCTGTGAGATCGTTGGGAAGCACCGTCAGGCGCTCTTCGCGCGTGAAGAGATCGGCCATGGCGGGGGGAAGCGCCGGGCGGATGCCCGTCGCGGCCTCGACCGCGTCGGGGAACTTCGCCGGATGCGCGGTCGCCAGCGTCACCATCGGCACATCCCCACTGCCGCGCAGCTTTGCCGCGACGGCAAGGCCGACCGCTGTGTGAGGATCGACCAGTTCGCCAGTCGCCTTCAGCGTCGCTTCGATCGTCGCCCGGGTTTCCTGTTCGTCGGCGCGCGCCGCGCCGAACATGGCGCGAATTGCGTCGAGCCGGACTGCGTCGATCTCGAAGGCGCCCGATTGCGCAAGGCTCTGCATCAGCCGCGTCACCGCGGCGCCGTCGCGCCCATAGGCATCGTGGATCAGGCGTTCGAAATTCGAGGAAACCTGGATGTCCATGCTGGGGCTGATGGTCGGCACGACCGTGCCGACTTCGTAGCGGCCGGTCTCGAGCGCGCGCGCCAGGATGTCGTTGACATTGGTGGCGACGATCAGGCGCGCGACGGGCAGCCCCATGCGCGCGGCCGCGTAGCCCGCGAAAATGTCGCCGAAATTGCCGGTCGGCACCGAGAAAGCCACGGCACGCGCCGGGGCGCCGAGCGCCACCGCGCTGGTGAAATAGTAGACGATCTGGGCGAGGACGCGGCCCCAGTTGATCGAATTGATGCCGGCAAGCGCCACCTCGTCGCGGAAACGATGATCGTTGAACATCGCCTTGACCAGGGCCTGGCAATCGTCGAACGAGCCGTCGACGGCGATGTTGTGGACATTGGCGTCGAGCACCGTCGTCATCTGGCGGCGCTGCACTTCGGAAACGCGGCCCTTGGGATGGAGGATGAAAATGTCGGTCGTGTCGCGGCCCTTGAAGGCCTCGATGGCGGCCGAGCCGGTGTCGCCGGACGTCGCGCCGACCACCGTGATGCGGCGGCCGCGCGCGGCCAGCACATGGTCGAACAGGCGGGCGAGTATCTGCATCGCCACGTCCTTGAAGGCGAGCGTGGGCCCGTGGAACAGCTCCAACAGCCAGTCGCCGGGGCCGGTTTGCGTCAGTGGCACAATCGCGCGGTGATTGAAGCCCGCATAGGCCCGGACCAGCATCCGCTGCAGCGTGGAATCGTCGATTGAGGGGCCGATATAGGGCCGCATGACGCGAAAGGCGACTTCCTCGTAAGGCAGGCCGGCCAGCGCCTTGATCTTGCGCTCGCTCATTTGCGGCCATTCCGCCGGCACATAAAGGCCACCGTCGCGGGCCAGGCCTGCGAGCAATGCGTCCTCGAAATCAAGCTCCGGGGCGGCGCCCCGCGTGCTGACGTACTTCACCATAATCTCCTGGAGTGCCAGCGCGAAAGAGGTTCGCGGGCCGGTCAGGGGCTACCCTATCCGGCCCCGGCGCGGGAGGCAATTGTGCTGAGCGGGTCGCGGCAAAATGGCCGGAAATCAGGGTTTTGGGCGCCCGAAGCGGCCCTGAGACCTGTGATAAATCAAATAGATAGCGATCAGGACCAGCGCCAGCCCGAACCATGTGAGGGCATAGTCGAGATGGTTGTTGGGCAGATCGACACGGGTCCGGCCGGCTTTCGGCCAGGGCCCGGCCGCGGGATCTGTCTCGGCCTCGACGATGAAGGGCGCGACACGCGTCAGACCGAGATGGGCGCTCATCTTTTCCGGATCGCGCACCATCCAGACGTTGCGTTCCGGATCGTCGGCGCCGTCGAACGCGCCGCGCGGTTGCGGCGTCCGCAGGATGCCGGTGACGCTCACCTGACCTTCGGGTTGCGCCACCTCGCGCGCCGCCGGATCCTTCATTGCCACTGGGACAAAACCGCGATCGACAAGCACGATGGCGTCCGCCTCGCCCGCCAGCATGAGCGGCACGATGACCGCGTAGCCGGGGGCGCCTGTCTCATTTTGCGTGAAATAATGCAGCTCATGCTCGTGCATGAAGCGGCCGGTGAGCGAGACGCGCGCATATTCGAGGGCCGCGGCGTCGAGCGACGGCCAGCTTTCCGGCGCGGGCAATGGTGCCGGCTCGGCGGCCATGCGCTCGGTCATCGTCGCGATCAGGTCGCGTTTCCATTCGAGCCGTTCGACCTGCCAGAAGCCGAGGCCGAGCAGGACCGGCAGCATCGCCGCGGTCAGCAGTGTCGGCCAGAGCATCGGGCGGAAGAAGCGGTTGGTCATATGTCGAGCTGTCCTTCGCGCGCCTTGTGGCGGAACTGCTGGGCGATCATCCAGCTCTTGAGCGGCCGCAGCAGAAGGAGCGGCAGGGCAATCGTCATCGGCAGCCACAACAGCGCATGCAGCCAATAGGGCGGCGACCAGGTGAATTCCACCCAAAGCACCAGCCCGACGATGATGAAGCCGGCAATCATCATGATGAAGACCGCCGGGCCGTCGCCCGCGTCGGCAAAGGACAGGTCGGCCCCGCAATGCTCGCAGGCGGGTTTCACCGTCAGGAAGCCGTCATAGAGCGGCGCGGCACCGCAGGCCGGACAGCAGGAATTCAACGCCACCGTCACGGAGGACGGCATCTGGTGGCTTTCCGTGCTCATGGTGCTCCTTCAAGCGAAAGGGCGGCCACGCTGTCGGCGGGCCGCCCCCTCGTTTGCCGCAACCGGCGCCCGCGATCAGTGATAGACCGCGCCCACCGAGGCCCAAACATAGATGGAGAAGAACAGGAATATCCACACCACGTCGACGAAATGCCAGTACCAGGCAGCCGCTTCGAAGCCGAAATGCTGTTTCGCCGTGAAGTGGCCCTTCATCGCACGCAACAGGCAGACGATCAGGAAGATCGTGCCGACGATCACGTGGAAACCGTGGAAGCCGGTCGCCATGAAAAAGGTCGCGCCATAGATGCTGCCGGCGAAGGAGAAGGCCGCGTGCTGGTATTCATAGGCCTGAACCGCCGTGAAGATGAGGCCGAGCGCCACCGTCAGCGCGAGGCCCTGCACGAGGCCCTTGCGGTCGTCATGCAGCAGCGCGTGGTGCGCCCAGGTGACGGTCGTGCCCGAGGTCAACAGGATCAGCGTGTTGATCAGCGGCAGGTGCCAGGGATCGAAGACCTCGACGCCCTGGGGCGGCCAGCTACCGCCCGTGAATTCGACACGGGCGGCCTGGATTTCCTCGCCAGCGAAGAGGCTCGCATCGAAGAAGGCCCAGAACCATGCGACGAAGAACATCACTTCGGAGGCGATGAATAGGATCATGCCGTAGCGCAAATGAAGCTGCACCACCGGCGTGTGGTCGCCCTTGTGCGCCTCGCGGACAACGTCGCGCCACCAGCCGAACATCGTGTAGAGAACGATGGCAAAGCCTATCAGCATCGCCCATGCAGACGAACCGTGCATCCACGTGACCGCGCCGATGGCCAGAATGAAAGCGCCGATGGCACCGACGATCGGCCATGCGCTCGGGTCTACCAGATGATAGTCGTGATGTTTGGCGTGAGCGTCTGCCATGTCCCCGTCTCTCCAGTTCGCAGGCGGCACACGCCGCCAGATCAGCCTATTCCAAATCGCCGGCGCAAAGTCAGCGCCCGGCGCCGAAGCGATCCGTCCTCAAATCGGGCGGTTCGCTACATTGCCCCCAAGTTTCACAATCGTCACGATGAAGAACAGCAACATCAGCCCTCCGAGCGTCCAGGCTATCGCCAGATTGCGCTGGCGGCGGCGCTTGAGTTGCTCTTCGGTCCAGACCGGCGGCGCGACCTCGTGGCGCTTGCTTTCGTCTTCATCGGTCATTTCGAACTCACAATAGCGGAATCGCGCTGAAAGCGGCGATCCCGAGCGCCTTCTCGACCAGGAGCAACGAGAAGACGAGGAAAAGATAAAGGATCGAATAGCCAAAGAGGCGCCTGGCGGCCTTGTCCTGCGTCGCGCCGGAGCGGCTCCGCCAGAGGGCGAAAGCGAGCCAGAGGAAACCGGCGCCGAGGGCGGCGGTTGCGCCCGCATAGAGCGGCCCGGCAAAACCGAGCGCCGCCGGCAGCAGCGTCACCGGCACCAGCAGCAGCGAATAAACCAGAATCTGGCGCCGCGTCTCCGCCTCGCCCGCAACGACGGGGAGCATCGGCACGCCGACTTTTTCGTAGTCGTCGCTGCGATAGAGCGCCAGCGCCCAGAAATGCGGCGGCGTCCACATGAAGATAATCAGAAAAAGAACCACCGGTTCGATCGCCAGCGAACCCGTGACCGCCGCCCAGCCGATCATGGGGGGGAATGCACCGGCCGCACCGCCGATGACGATGTTCTGCGATGTGCTGCGCTTCAGCCACATCGTGTAGACGACCAGATAGAAGAAAATGGTGAAGGCGAGCAGCGATGCCGCCACCCAGTTCACCAGCACCCCCATTGTCATCACCGAGAAGACAGAAAGGATCGAACCGAAAGCGGCCGCCTCGCCCGGCGTCACGCGGCCTTGCGGAATGGGCCGTCCGGCGGTGCGCGCCATCTTC
>JAHBYM010000079.1 GCA_019635975.1 Parvibaculum sp.
GCTCACCTCGGAACTTTCGGCAAACGTCGTCGACCTGTGCCCGGTCGGCGCGCTGACCTTCCACCCCTACGCCTACACGGCGCGTCCCTGGGAGCTGCGCAAGACGGAATCCATCGATGCGATGGACGCGGTCGGCTCCAACATCCGCGTCGACGCGCGCGGCCCCGCCGTGATGCGCATTCTGCCGCGCCTCAACGAAGACGTGAACGAGGAGTGGATTTCCGACAAGACGCGCTTCGTCTGGGACGGCTTGCGGACGCAGCGCCTCGACACGCCCTATGTGCGCGAGGGCGGAAGCCTGCGCGCCGCAAGCTGGGACGAAGCCTTCGCTGCCATCGCCGCCCGCCTCAAGGGCGTCGCGGGCGATCGCATCGCCGCCATTGCCGGCGATCTCGCCTGCGCCGAATCCATGAAGGCGCTGAAAGACCTCTACAACGCCCTCGGCTCAGCCAATATCGATTGCCGCCAGGACGGTGCGAAGCTCGATGCGTCGGCCCGCGCGGTCTATCTCTTCAATACCACCATCGCCGGCATCGAGGATGCGGATGCGATCCTCCTGATCGGCACCGACCCGCGCAAGGAAGCACCGATCCTCAACGCCCGCATCCTGAAGCGCGCCCGCCGCGGCGGCCTCAAGGTCGGCGTCGTCGGCCCCCGCGCCGATCTTTCCTATGCTTACGAATATCTCGGCGCCGGCCCGCAATCGCTGAAAGACCTCGGCGCCTTTGGCGATGTTCTGAAAAACGCCTCGAACCCGATGATCGTGGTCGGGCAGGGCGCATTGGCGCGCAAAGACGGCGCCGCCGTGCTCGCCGCCGCCATTGCGCTGGCGAAATCGGTCGGTGCGGTTCGCGACGGCTGGAACGGCTTCAACGTCCTGCACACGGCGGCGGCGCGCGTCGGCGGCCTCGATCTCGGCCTGGTGCCGGGCGCGGGTGGCCGCGATGTCGAAGGCATCCTTGAGGGCGCCTCGAAGGGCGAAATCGAATTCGTGCATCTCCTTGCCGCCGACGAAATCGACATGTCGCGCCTCGGCTCGGCCTTCGTCGTTTATCAGGGCACGCATGGCGATGCCGGCGCCCACCGCGCCGACGTCATTTTGCCGGGCGCCGCCTACACCGAAAAAAACGCAACCTGGGTCAACACCGAGGGTCGCGTGCAGCTCGGCAATCGGGCCGTCTTCCCGCCCGGCTCCGCCCGTGAGGACTGGACGATCCTGCGTGCCTTGTCGGCGGTCATCGGGCAGACGCTGCCTTACGACAATCTGACGGCCCTGCGCGCCGCGATGGCCGAGGCCGCGCCGCATTTCGCCGAGATCGACATGGCCGTGCCGGCGGGCGCGCTGCCCGACCTGCCGCAGGGCGATCTCGATGCCGCGCCGTTCGAAACGCCGGTAAAGGATTTCTATCTGACAAATCCCGTCGCGCGTGCAAGCGCGGTCATGGCGCGTTGCTCAGCGGAACTCGCGCCATCGCGCATTCAGGCGGCGGAGTGAGGGCGGCATGACCGAATTTCTGATCGCATACGGCATCCCGCTCGCCATCATCGTCGGCCAATCGCTGGCGCTGATCGTCGCCATCCTGATCGTCACGGCCTATGTGCTGCTGGCCGACCGCAAGATCTGGGCGGCGGTGCAGCTTCGCCGCGGCCCCAATGTCGTCGGTGCCTTCGGCTTGCTGCAGTCTTTCGCCGACCTGCTGAAATTCGTCTTCAAGGAAGTCATCATCCCGGCAGGTGCCAACAAGGGCGTCTTCCTGCTCGCGCCGCTGGTCACGGTCACGCTGGCGCTCTCGGCCTGGGTTGTCATTCCTTTCGACGCCGGTGTCGTCATCTCCAACATCAATGTCGGCGTTCTTTATATCTTCGCCATTTCCTCGCTCGGCGTTTACGGCGTCATCATGGCGGGTTGGGCGTCGAACTCGAAATACCCGTTCCTCTCGGCGCTACGCGCGGCTGCCCAGATGGTCTCCTACGAAGTTTCCATCGGCTTCGTCATCGTCACGGTTTTGTTGACCGCCGGCACGCTGAACCTCACCGAAATCGTCGAGGCGCAGAAGACCGTCTGGTACTTCATTCCGCATCTGCCGATGTTCGCGATCTTCTTCATCTCGGCGCTGGCCGAAACCAACCGCCCGCCCTTCGATCTGGTGGAAGCCGAATCCGAACTCGTCGCAGGCTTCATGGTCGAGTATTCCTCGACGACCTACATGATGTTCATGCTCGGCGAGTACGTGTCGATCCTGTTGATGTGCGCCATGACAACGATCCTGTTCCTCGGCGGCTGGCTCCCGCCGTTCGATATCGCGCCATTCAATTGGGTGCCGGGCATCGTCTGGTTCCTGCTGAAGGTCTTTTTCGTCTTCTTCATGTTCGCCATGGTCAAGGCCTTCGTGCCGCGCTACCGCTACGACCAGCTCATGCGTCTCGGCTGGAAAGTGTTCCTGCCGTTCTCGCTGTTCTGGGTTGTGCTGACGGCCGGCGTGCTGGTCGGCTTCGACATCGTGCCGCAGCATTGAGGATGGGCACGATGGCACATACGGGAAAGGACTGAACAATGGCCTGGCTGGAACAGTCGGCGCGGTCGCTCTTTCTCGCGGAGTTCGTTTCGAGCTTCGTGCTCGCGATGCGTTACTTTTTCAAACCGAAAGTGACCGTCAACTATCCGTTCGAGAAAGGTCCGCTCTCACCCCGCTTTCGCGGCGAGCATGCGCTGCGCCGCTATCCGAACGGCGAGGAGCGCTGCATCGCCTGCAAGCTCTGCGAGGCAATCTGCCCGGCGCTCGCCATCACCATCGAGGCGGGCCCGCGCCGCAACGACGGTACGCGGCGCACCACGCGCTACGACATCGACATGACGAAATGCATCTATTGCGGTCTCTGCCAGGAGGCATGCCCGGTCGATGCGATCGTCGAAGGCCCGAATTTCGAATTCGCGACCGAAACCCGCGAAGAGCTGATGTACGACAAGGATCGGTTGCTGGCCAATGGCGACCGTTGGGAACGCGAGATCGCGACGAGCATTGCGCTCGACGCGCCCTACCGCTGAACGAAGATCGTCGAGGGGACGAGGGGTCCAAATGATTGCCACCGCCATCGCGTTTTATCTTTTCGCGGGCATAACCGTCGCCGCGGGCTTCATGGTGATTGCGGCGCGCAACCCCGTTCACTCGGTGTTGTTCCTGATCCTCGCCTTCTTCAATTCGGCCGCGCTGTTCGTGCTGCTCGGCGCCGAGTTCCTGGCCCTGATCCTCGTCATTGTCTATGTCGGCGCGGTCGCAGTGCTCTTCCTCTTCGTCGTGATGATGCTCGACGTCGATTTCCGGGATCTGCGCGAGGGCTATCTGCAATATCTGCCCGTCGGCGCACTGGTCGGTCTGATCCTGCTCGTTGAGCTGCTGCTCGTTCTCGGCGCGTGGATCGTCTCGCCGGAAGCGGCCGGCGTCGCCGCGGCGCCCGCACCCGCGATTGCCGACACCCACAACACGCGGGCGCTCGGCCAGCTCATTTACACGCAATATGCCTATCTGTTCCAGGCGGCGGGCCTGATCCTGCTGGTCGCGATGATCGGCGCCATCGTGTTGACGCTGCGCCACAAGCCGAATGTGAAACGTCAGGTCATCGCGGATCAGGTTGGGCGGACGCGCGATCAGGCTGTCGAAATGAAGAAGGTCGAGCCCGGTCAGGGTCTCTGACGGGCGCAACAAAAAGAAGAGGGGACTGGTCCCCGCGCATCTGGCGCGACGGGACAGGAGAGATAGAGAATGGCAATCGGCCTCGGACATTACCTGACAGTGGCGGCGATCCTGTTCACGCTCGGCATTTTCGGCATCTTCCTCAACCGGAAGAACGTCATCGTCATCCTGATGTCGATCGAATTGATGTTGCTCGCGGTCAACATCAATCTGGTCGCCTTCTCCGCCCATCTCGGCGATCTCGTGGGCCAGGTCTTCGCGCTCTTCGTCCTGACGGTCGCGGCTGCCGAGGCCGCCATCGGCCTTGCCATCCTGGTCGTCTATTTCCGCAACCGCGGCTCCATCGCGGTCGAAGACATCAACGTGATGAAGGGGTAAGGCAGAATGTATTCGGCCATTGTCTTTCTGCCGCTCCTCGGCTTCTTGATCGCCGGCATTTTCGGCCGCTGGCTTGGTGTCCGCGGCGCGCAGATCGTCACCTCGAGCCTCCTCGTCGTCTCGGCGCTGTTGTCGGTCGTCGCGTTGGTCTCCGTCGGTCTCGGCGGCGAGACGACGACCGTGCATGTGCTGACCTTCATCGATTCCGGCGGCTTCGAGGCCGACTGGCGCCTGCGCATCGACACGCTGACGGCGGTGATGCTGGTTGTCGTCAACGTCGTCTCGGCGCTGGTGCACATCTATTCGATCGGCTACATGAGCCACGATCCGCATCAGCCGCGCTTCTTTGCTTACCTGTCGCTCTTCACCTTCGCCATGCTGATGCTGGTGACGGCCGACAATTTCGTGCAGCTCTTCTTCGGCTGGGAAGGCGTCGGTCTCGCCTCCTACCTGCTGATCGGATTCTGGTATCAGAAGCCGAGCGCCAATGCCGCCGCCATCAAGGCCTTCGTCGTCAACCGCGTCGGCGACTTCGGCCTGATCCTCGGCATCGCGACACTCTTCCTCACCATCGGTTCGGTCGATTTCGATACGGTCTTCAAGGCGATCCCGGAGCTTGCCGACGAAACCTTCTCGTTCCTCGGCTTCGACCTGCCGGTCGTCACCACGGCCTGCCTGCTGCTCTTCATGGGCGCCATGGGCAAGTCGGCGCAGTTCTTCCTGCACACATGGCTGCCCGACGCGATGGAAGGCCCGACGCCTGTGTCGGCGCTGATCCATGCCGCAACGATGGTCACCGCGGGGGTCTTCCTGCTGGCCCGCCTCTCGCCCGTCTTCGAATTCTCGCCCTATGCGCTCACCGTCGTCACGGTCATCGGCGCGACCACGGCCTTCTTCGCCGCCACCGTCGGGCTCGTGCAGAACGACATCAAGCGCGTCATCGCCTATTCGACCTGTTCGCAGCTCGGCTTCATGTTCGTGGCCATCGGCGTCGGTGCCTATGAAGTGGCGATGTTCCACCTCTTCACCCACGCCTTCTTCAAGGCGCTCCTGTTCCTCGGTTCGGGCTCCGTCATCCACGCGATGAGCGACGAGCAGGACATGCGAAAGATGGGCGGTCTCTACAAGATGATCCCCATCACCTGGCTGATGATGGTCATCGGCACATTGGCGCTGACGGGCTTCCCCTTCACGGCCGGTTACTATTCCAAGGACGCGGTCATCGAAGCGGCGTTTGCGGCCCACAACCCGGCGCACATGTATGCCTTCGCGCTCACCGTCGCGGCGGCGCTGCTGACGTCCTTCTACTCGTGGCGTCTGATCTTCATGACCTTCCACGGAGAATCCCGCGCCTCGAACGAAACCATCGCCCATGTGCACGAGTCGCCGCTGGTCATGCTGGTGCCGCTGTTCATTCTGGCGGTCGGTGCGCTCGGCGCCGGTTTCCTCTTCGCACCGCTCTTCATCGGCCAGGCCCACGAGGCCTTCTGGCTCGAAGCGATCTATCGCGGCGCGGAAAACCACATCATGCACGAATTCCACAACGTGCCCGAATGGGTACCCTTCGTGCCGACGCTGATGATGATTGTCGGCTTCGCCACCGCCTGGCTTTTCTATATCGCGCGGCCCGACATTCCAAAGCAGCTCGCGCGCACGCAGGAGCCGCTCTACAACTTCCTGCTCAACAAGTGGTACTTCGACGAAATCTACGACTTCCTGTTCGTCCGCCCGGCCTTCTGGCTCGGCCGCCTGTTCTGGAAGCAGGGCGACGGCCGCATCATCGACGGCTGGGGACCTGACGGCATTTCGGCGCGTGTCCTCGACATCACGCGCGGCGTCGTGAGGCTCCAGAGCGGTTATCTCTACCACTATGCCTTCGCCATGCTGCTCGGCGTCGCCGGCCTGGTGACCTGGTTCATGCTCGGGGGAGCGCAGTGATGGCCGACGGCTACATCCTATCTCTGGTCACGTTTCTCCCGCTTGTCGGCGCGCTGATCATCCTGACGGTGCGCGGCGACGAGGCCGCCGTCGCGCGCAATGCGCGCTATGTGGCGCTCTGGACCACCGGCGTCACCTTTGTCCTCTCGCTCTACATCTGGGCGCAGTTCGACCCGACAACGGCCGATTTTCAGTTCGTGCAGCGCGCCGCATGGCTCGGCGGCGCGATCGACTACCACATGGGCGTCGACGGCATTTCGGTGCTCTTCGTCGTCCTGACGGCATTCCTGATGCCCGCCTGCATCCTGGCGAGCTGGACGTCGATCGACACCCGCGTCAAGGAATACATGATCGCCTTCCTCGTGCTCGAAACGCTGATGATCGGCGTCTTCTGCGCGCTCGACCTCGTACTCTTCTATCTCTTCTTCGAGGGCGGCCTGATTCCGATGTTCCTAATCATCGGCGTCTGGGGCGGCAAGCGCCGCATCTATGCGAGCTTCAAGTTCTTCCTCTACACGCTGGCGGGCTCGGTGCTGATGCTGCTCGCCATCATGGCGATGTACTGGGAGGCCGGCACCACCAGCATTCCGGCGCTGCTCGCCCACGACTTCCCGGCCGATATGCAATTCTGGTTATGGCTCGCCTTCTTCGCCTCCTTCGCGGTCAAGATGCCGATGTGGCCGGTCCACACCTGGTTGCCCGACGCACACGTCGAGGCGCCGACGGCGGGTTCGGTCATCCTGGCCGGCATCCTCCTGAAAATGGGCGGCTACGGCTTCCTTCGTTTCTCGCTGCCGATGTTCCCGGTCGCCTCCGCCGATCTCGCCTGGCTGGTCTTCGGCCTCAGCCTCGTCGCCATCGTCTACACCTCGCTGGTCGCGCTGGTGCAGGAGGACATGAAAAAGCTGATCGCCTATTCCTCGGTCGCCCACATGGGCTTCGTGACCATGGGCATTTTCGCCGCCAACCAGCAGGGCGTACAGGGCGGCATCTTCCAGATGCTGAGCCACGGTTGGGTCTCCGGCGCGCTCTTCCTCTGCGTCGGCGTCATTTACGACCGCATGCACACGCGCGAGATTTCGGCCTATGGAGGTCTCGTCAATCGCATGCCGCTCTATGCGGTGGCCTTCATGGTCTTCACCATGGCCAATGTCGGCCTGCCCGGCACCAGCGGCTTCGTCGGCGAATTCCTCACCATCGTCGGCGCCTTCAAGGTCAGCACCTGGGTCGGCGCCATTGCCGCCACTGGCGTCATTCTCGCCGCCGGCTACGCGCTTTATCTCTACCGGCGCATCGTCTTCGGCGCGCTTGAGAAAGACACGCTGAAAGCCATTACTGATCTCAACCGCCGCGAAGTCGCGACGCTCGGTCCGCTCTTCGCCGCCACGCTCTTCTTCGGCATCTATCCGGCGCCGATCATGGATGTGACGGCGGTGTCGGTCGAAAATCTGGTATCGAACTACAACGCCGCCGTCGAAGCGCATCGGCTGGCCGAAGGGGCAGGGGCGATGTCTGAGATCGCCGCCCTCCTCACGGGCCGATAGGGAGAACGGCAAATGGAAAATGCAATGACCGTCCCCCCGCTCTTGCCGGCGTTCCCCGAAATCCTGCTGGCCGTCGGCGCCATGGCGCTGCTGATGTACGGCGTCTTCCGCAAGGACTGCACGGCCCGCGAAGCGAGCTACGGCGCGCTCGGCCTCTTCCTGCTGGTCGCAGCCTTTCTGGTCGTCGAACCCGGCGTCACGATCCACACCTTCGGCGGCATGTTCATCGTCGACGGTTTCGGCAAATTCATGAAGCTGCTGATCCTGCTGGCCGCCGCCGCCGCCATGGTGATGTCGCTCTCCTATGTCCGCCACGAAGGCATGGACCGCTTCGAGTTCCCGGTCCTGATCGTGCTGGCGACGCTCGGCATGTTCATGATGGTGTCGGCCAACGGCTTGATCGCGCTCTATATGGGCCTTGAGCTGCAAAGTCTGGCGCTCTACGTGATCGCCGCCTTCAATCGCGACAGCGGCCGCGGCTCCGAAGCCGGCCTCAAATATTTCGTCCTCGGCGCGCTCGCCTCCGGCATGCTGCTCTACGGCGCCTCGCTGATCTACGGCTTCACCGGCAGCGTCGAGTTCGACGCGATCGCCGCCGTGCTCGCGAGCGACGGCGCCAACATCGGCGTCGTCTTCGGCATCGTTTTCGTGCTGGCGGGCCTCGCCTTCAAGATCTCGGCGGTCCCCTTCCACATGTGGACGCCCGATGTCTATGAGGGCGCGCCGACCCCCGTCACCGCCTTCTTTGCCGGCGCGCCGAAAGTCGCGGCCATGGCGCTGCTGCTGCGCATCCTCTTCGGCGCCTTCCCCTCGATGATGTCCGAATGGCAGCAGATCGTCGTCTTCATCTCCATCGCCTCGATGGTGCTCGGCGCCTTTGCCGCCATCGGCCAGACCAACATCAAGCGCCTGATGGCCTACTCGTCGATTTCCCACATGGGCTTCGCGCTGGTCGGCCTCGCCGCCGGCACGCCCGAAGGCGTGCGCGGCGTGCTGATCTACATGGTCATCTATGTCGTGATGAACGCTGGCGTCTTCTGCTGCATCCTCGCCATGCGCCGCAAGGAAGGCTATGTCGAATCCATCGGCGATCTCGCCGGCCTGTCGCGCAACCAGCCGATGGTCGCGGCCATGCTCGCCATGCTGATGTTCTCGCTGACCGGCATCCCGCCGCTCGCCGGTTTCTTCGGCAAGTTCTATGTCTTCGCCCCGGCGATCCAGGCGGGGCTCTATCCGCTGGCCGTCATCGGCGTGCTCGCCAGCGTCGTCGGCGCCTTCTACTACCTGCGCATCGTCAAGATCATGTATTTCGACGAACCGGCCGACGCGTTCGAACAGCCGATGCCCGGCGAGCTGACGGCGGTGCTCGGCATATCGAGCGTCTTCACGCTCTTCTTCGTCCTCTATCCGGCGCCGCTCATCGTCGCATCGCAGGTTGCGGTCGGCGCGCTGATACCCTGACCGGCAATGGCCGAGCTTCCGCCAGGTGTCGCGCTTCGCCGCTTCACCGAAATCGACAGTACCAACGAGGAAGCCCGCCGCCTCGGCGAGGCGGGCACGCAGGGCCCCGTCTGGATCGTCGCCGAACGCCAGACCGCCGGTCGCGGCCGGCGCGGTCGAAGCTGGGTCTCGCCCGCCGGCAATTTCATGGGCACGCTCTATCTGACGCCCCGCTGCGGCCCGCGCCAGGCCGGCGAGCTCTCCTTCGTCGCCGCCGTCGCCGTCTTCGATGCGGTCGAGGCGCTGCTGCCGCCACCCGCGCGCGCCGGCCTCCGCCTCAAATGGCCGAACGACCTCTTGCATGAGCGCGCCAAGCTCGCCGGCATCCTGCTCGAATCCTCCGGCGTCGCTGGCGCCGAGGTCGCGTGGCTCGCCATCGGCATCGGCATCAATCTCGCGGGCCACCCCGACAATGTCGAATTCCCGGCCACCTCGCTTCCGGCCATCGGCGCGCCGCCGGTCGCGCCCGATGAGGCGCTGGCGGCGCTCGCTGCCGCCTTCGAACGCTGGCTTGCCGTCTGGCGCGGTGTCCAGGGTTTCGCCGCCATCCGCGAAGCCTGGCTCGCCCGCGCCGCCGGCCTCGGCGAACACCTCACCGTCCGCCTCGCGCAGGAAACATTCGACGGCGCATTCGAAGGCCTCGCGCCCGACGGCGCCTTGCAGCTCCGTCTTGCCGACGGCACGCTGCGCCTTGTCTCGGCGGGAGATGTGTTCTTTCCGGCTGCGACGCATTAGTTTGTGCCGATGACCAAATCCCCCGCATCGCCGAACCCCAATGACGAACTTCTGTTCCTGCCGCTGGGCGGTTCGGGCGAAATCGGCATGAACCTCAATCTCTATGGCTACGGACCGGAAGAGAACAGGCAATGGATCGTCGTCGATCTCGGCGTCACCTTCGGCGACGAGCGCACGCCCGGCATCGATCTCATCATGCCGGACCCTGCCTTCATCGAGGACCGTCGCGAAGAATTGCTCGGCATCGTGCTGACGCATGCGCATGAAGATCACATCGGCGCCGTCGCGCATCTCTGGCCGCGCCTGCGCTGCCCGGTCTATGCGACGCCCTTCACCGCGGCGATGGTGCGCGGCAAACTGATCGAGGCCGGCCTCGAGGGTGAAGTGCCCATGCACATCATCCCTCTCGGCCACCGCTTCGATCTCGGCCCCTTCGACATCGAACTCGTCACGCTCACCCATTCGATCCTCGAACCGAATGCGCTCGCCATCCGCACCCCGCTCGGCCTCGTCATGCACACCGGCGACTGGAAGATCGACCCCGATCCCGTGCTGGGCGACGACATCGACATCGCCCGTCTCACCGAAATCGGCGACGAAGGTGTGCGAGCCATCGTCTGCGATTCCACTAACGTCTTTTCGCCCGGCACGTCCGGGTCGGAGGCCGATGTCGCCGCAAGCCTGATCGAGCTGATCCGGCCGATGGAGGGCAGGGTGGCCGTCACCACCTTCGCCTCCAATGTCGCGCGCCTCGAAAGCATCGCCCGCGCGGCCGCCGCCTGTGACCGCCATGCGGTGCTGGTCGGCCGGTCCATGCATCGCGTCGTCGCTGCCGCGCGCGACGCCGGCTATCTCAACGACCTGCCGCCCTTCGTCAGCGAAAACGACGCCGGTTATCTACCGCGCGAAAAAGTGCTCTTCATCTGCACCGGCAGCCAGGGCGAGCCGCGCGCGGCGCTTGCCCGCATCGCCGAGGACGGCCATCCCAACATCGTGCTGGGCAAGGGCGACTGCGTGGTCTTTTCATCCCGGGTGATCCCCGGCAACGAAACCTCGATCTTCGATCTGCAGAACACGCTGGCGCTGCGCGGCATCCGCGTGATCACCGAGAAGGACCACTTCGTCCATGTCTCGGGCCATCCCTGCCGCGACGAGCTTGCCCGCATGTATCAGTGGATCAGGCCCGAAATATCGGTGCCGGTTCACGGCGAGGCCCGCCACCTCGCCGAACATGCGGCGCTGGCCCGCGAGCTTCAGGTGCCGCAACAGGTCGTCATCCGCAACGGCCTGATGGTCCGCCTCGCGCCCGGTCCGGCCGAGATCGTCGACGAAGCGCCTTCCGGCCGCATCTATCTCGACGGCGACGTGCTGATTGAATCCGGCGAAGGCGCGGTGCAGGAGCGCCGCCGCCTGGCTTTTGCCGGCTCGGTCTTCGTCAGCGTGGTGCTCGACGGCAAAGGCCAGCTTCGCGGCGACCCGCAGGTCCGCCTGATGGGCCTGCCCGAGGAAGATGGCAACGGCACCGATTTCGAGGACATCGCGCTCGACGCCATCGACACGGCGCTCGACCGCCTGCCCGCCAAGCGCCGCGGCGACGACGACACGGTGGCCGAGTTTCTCCGCCGCGCCGTGCGCGGCGCGCTGCGCCGCGAATGGGGCAAGAAACCCCAGGTCGCCGTGGTCGTCACGCGCATCTAGATCGGATGCATCGTCCATTCTTT